>JAKRSE010000375.1 GCA_022402505.1 Fimbriimonadaceae bacterium
AGCCCGGGAGGCAGCGTCTCCATCGCGTATCGCGGGAAGATGAGCAGAGGAACCGAGGCATCGACCCCGGCCGCGAGGGCGTACATCCCCGTCGTCACCGTCATCAGGTCGAAGAGCATCCAGAAGAACACCGAAACCAGGATCCCGTTGCGGGCCGTCTTCGGGTCGGCTGCTCCGGCCGTCCTCTGGTGGAAACCCGGGTCGATGAGCGTCCAGGCTCCCAGCAGAAAGAACCCGGCGACCGCGAGCGGGCCCTGGCCGCCATCCCAACGAAAGAGCGACCCATCCAGCCCGCTCCAGGCCGCCGGCAGAGGCTTCTGGATCAGGCTCCAGACGACGATGACAGCGAACCCCAGGTACATCGCCAGAAAGGCCGCCAAGCTCACCCGGACGTCGGAGATCAGGCCTCCTCGAAGCAGGAACGTTCCGCCGATCAGGCCCGCGAAAACGAGGCAGGCCCAGACCGGCAGCCCGGTGAGCAGCTGAAGCAGAACGGAGAGCATCAGCACATGGGCGGCCGGGACGGCGAGCAGGAACACGAGCCCGCCTCCAGCCAGCCCGGCTGCCCTGCCGAACCCTGATTCCAGCCGCTCGGGGATGGAGATCTGGTCGGCCGCCCGCACTCGCCCGGCCCAGGTGAAGGCATAGAGGGCGGCAAAGATCCAGTAGGGGACGGCCAGCAGGGTCCACGTTCCGAGACCGTAGTAGGTCACCGACTCGCCGATCGCCAGGACTCCGCCGTACCAGGTCGAAACCAGGGTCGCAACAAAAAGGGGAAGGGTCAGGCTCCGCCCGGCTGCCAGGAATTCCAGAGCGCCAGACTTCTTCAGGGTCGGCGAGAAGGCGAGCCAGGCCAGGAGGACGAGGAACCCGCCGATGATCGCCAGGTCGAGGCCGCTCAGGCTCACGGGAAGCACGCCTCCTCGGGATCGACCGTCCAAAGGCAGGCGGCTGTGCCCTCCGCAACCAGAACGGAGGGACGATCCAGGGATTCGTTGCTGATGGAAAGAGATCTCCCCGGAGTCAGCTCGGCCGCCTGCAGGGGCCACCGCACCCCACGCATTTCCACGCCGGAGCAGGCGGTGAGGGGGATGAGGCTGAGGGCGGACCCGGCCCGGCAGCTCGGGTGGACCTCTTCGCCGGGCCGAATGATCCGTCCGGCCATCCGTCGGAGTCGAAGGCCCAGGGTCAGCGGCCGTCCGACCATGCTCTGAAGGGCGGCGAGGGTGTGGTCGAGCCGGTCTCCCTCCAGGCCCGTGACCACGGCGGCGGAATGGCCGGCGGCCTGGATGTGGTCCAAAAGCTTGTCGCAGTCGGTCCGATCCTGGTCGTGAATGCGGACCACCTCGGACGCTCGGCCCAGCAGGGAAGGATCGACCGAATCCAGGTCGCCGACCACGACCGGCGATCTCCCCGAGGCCAGCAGCCGGTTCGCGCCGCCATCCGCCGCGTAGACCGCATCCGCCTGGTCGGCCCAGGCCAGCAGCTGAGAGGTCTCAAGGTCGGCGCCGTTCAGGACGGCAAGCACGCGGATCATCAGGAAAGAAACAAAGATACCGCCAAGTCGGCGAGCCCAGGGGCTGTTTCGGAAGACAGACTAATGATGGAAGGCTCATCCGACATATGCTGGGTCAGAAACGACGTTACGCGGGGTTAAGGTCAAAGAAACATACGCTGGAAATCAGCAATATTCGTGACCTTCCCCACGAACCCGCCCCGCGGACCGAGGCCTCGGGACTATACTTCAGTCTCCCGGTGAGCGCGGATTGCCGCCTCCCGCACATGAATTGCGATGCCTGAGCAATATTCTCTGGAAGATGATCCCCAATTGGTGAGTTTCCATTCACTTTGGAAGCAGTGTCTGGCCGAGCTCGAAAGCCGAGTCCGCCCGTTGAGCTTCCAGAATTTCCTCCAGCCGCTCAAACTGGAAAAGGTCCACGGAGGCGTCGTCACCTTCGCGGCCCTCGGTACTTTTGCCGGCGACTGGGTGAGGTCCAAGCATGCCGCCGACATGGAGGAGATCCTCAGCCGCCTGGCCGGCCGGCCCATCCAGGTCGTGGTGGAGGACGTTCCCAACGAGCGCAGCAACGTCCCGGAGCAGAGGCAGACGAGCATCCCCCAGGAACGGGTCCAGACCGCGGCCTCGGAGGCGATCCGGTTCCAGCCGGACGACTCCAAGACCTTCGACACCTTCATCCAGGGGGCGAACAGTCAGCTCGCCTACGCCGCCTGCCGGGCCGTTGCCGACGGCCGCTCTGGAGTCCACAATCCCCTCTTTCTCTACGGCCCGAGCGGCTGCGGCAAGACCCACCTGCTTCACGCCATCTGCCATGAAATCCGTTCGTCCGGGCGGGGAGTCGTCGTCGCCTACACCACGGCGCAGCAGTTCACCGAAGACTACGTCCTGGCGATTCAGAGCCGATCCGTGGAAACCTTCCGCCGCCGAATCCGCAAGGCTGACGTCTGGCTGATGGACGATGTGCAGTACCTGAAGGGAAGGCACAAAACCGAGGATGAGGTCTATCACATCTTCAACGCCATGAAGCAGGAGGGCCGTCTGATCGTGATGGTTTCGGACCGGTCGCCGCAGGACCTGATCGGAACCGACGTGAGGCTGAGGAGCCGCCTGCAGGAAGGGCTGATGGCGGACATCACCTACCCGGACACCCTCACCCGGCAGGCCATCGTCCTCTCGAAGGCTCGGGCCGCCGCGCTGGAGCTCGATCCCGAAATCGCCTACCTCATCGCGGGCGAAATCGGCGGAAGCGTCCGCTACCTGGAGGGCGCCCTGAACCGGATCGTGACCATGGCCCAGGTGATGGAGACCCCGGTCTCGCGGGATTGGGTCGCCGATATTCTGGCCCGTCACTACGCCAACATCTCGCCCGGCCTGCCTCCGTTCAATGCGATCCTGGAGAACGTCGCCGAGCATTGCGGCGTCCATGCCCGCGAGGTGATGGGCACCGGAAGGCGGCAGAACATCGCCCTGGCTCGGCACATCACCGTCTACCTCACTCGAGAGATTCGACGGGAATCCTGGAAGCAGATCGGCACCCAGCTGGGCGGCAAGGACCACACCACGATGATGCACGGCCACAACAAGATCAAGGGCATGCTGGAGCGTGACGCCGGCTTCCGGCGCGACATCGACGACCTGATCCGGCGGATCACCGACGACAACGCATGATCCTCGGTCGGAGCTCTTGGCCTCAGGCGGCTGAGTTCCTGAAGGACTCGGACAGCAAGGTGGTCCTCATCCCCACCGGATCGCTGGAGCAGCACGGGCCCCACCTGCCTCTGCTCACGGATTCGCTGATCGCCGAGGCGGTCGCGGGCCGGGTCGAAGCACTGCGGCCGGACACCGTTCTGCTCACACCCACCCTTTGGCTGGGGGCCTCAGAGCATCACATGGCCTTCTCGGGAACGGTCACCGCGACCGATTCCGGCTACCTGGCCGCTCTGAACTCCGTCTTCGCCTCGCTGAACCGGCACGGAGCCTGGAAGTTCCTGGTCTTAAACGGGCACGGCGGCAACGAGGCGCTCAACGAGCTGGCGGCGCGCGAGGCCTCGCGTCAGTCCTGGCTCGCCGCGGCGGCCGGCTGGTACCGCTTCGTGCCCGATTCGGTTTGGGAGGCGACTCTCACCGGGCGCGACCGGATGATCCGGCACGCCGACGAAGCCGAAACCTCCGTGATGCTTCATCTGCACCCCGACCTCGTGGCGATGGAGAAGGCCGTGGACGACGGACTGGAGATCGAGCCGCCCGTCCCCGGTCTGGCGTCCGGATTCCACCAGCGGACGACCCACGGAGTCCTTGGCCGGCCGACCTTGGCTACGGCCGAAAAGGGCGCGGCCCTGCTGGAGGCGGCGGTGCAAGGAGCGGTGGCCGCCGTGGATGCCCTCTCGGGTCCGCTCGGGTTCCTTCAGCCCGAAGACTGAGAACGAGGGCCGGATCGGGTCCGCCGTCGCTCCTCCTTCACCAGCCGCCGGGCCAGAAGAAGGTTGCCCAGGTGGGTCGGCCGTTCCCGGGGTTCCACGAGGAGCCGCCCTTCCGCCACTTCAAACGACATCCAGCCTCCCAGGCCGAGCAGGCTGTGAACGTTCGGACGCATCCGGATCGCCTTCAGGTCGTGCCGGTTCAGCCGAACGTGGTGAAGCTCGCCGCGAAACTCGACGGATTCCGGACTCAAGACCAGGAATCCCAGGTCCTCGTGCGGGTCCAAGGCGCTCCGGAAACTCGGCCGTGCGAATCCGCAGAAGACGACGGATCGGCCCGGCTCCGGCGGCGGCGGCTTCAAGGAGCGGATCAAGTCGCGCTTCAGCCGGCGTGTGCCGACCAGACCGAAGAGGTTGACCGCCAGCCACCCAGCCGCCAGGGTTGCGCCCGCCGCCCAGACCAGCCGAATGGACGGGTTGACCGCCTCCATCAGCGTCCAGGCCAGACCGGGAACCACCACCGCCAAAGGCGCCAGGTTTCCAGCCAGACGGCGCGAGCCGTTCCACAGCGTCGGAGGCGGCATAATCAGTGAGAGACTATGGCAGATGGCGGCCTGAGGGTGAGGGGGTGTCTTCCTTCGGCGAGGGGACTTCGAGCCTGCCTGAAGCTCCTTGTGAAGGATGAGACGGTCGTCACCTCCTTCGAGGAGGGGAGAATGCGCCTCCTGCACGACCTCATGGTCCGTGAGGCCGAGCAGCTGGGTCTCCAGTTCGAATCGCTCCAGACGCTTCCGCTCCGCTTTCTCACGATGATGGGGCTGCCCTGCCCGCCCCCGGTCCGAGGTCGGCCGATGGAACTGATGGTCGGGGAGGCGTTCCGGGGGCTGACGCCGGACAACCCGTTCCGACCCGCCGCGCCTTACCCCGGCTCGCAGAAGCTCCTCTCCGACGCCCTGAGCGAGCTGCGCCTTTGGGACCTCGATGCCGATGGGATGAGAACCCTGGCCGATTCCGCGCCGACGACGACGGCCCGCAAGCTCCGAGGTCTGGCCGAGTTCCAGGCCGATCTCGACCGCCGACTGCTGGAGGCCCGCCGATCGGTTCCCACCGAGGCTGCCCGCCGCTGCATGGAGCAGGACATGGGCCATCCCGGTCCCATTCGACATGTCGTGGTTGTCGGCGGGCAGGAGGAGAAGCCGGTCTTTGAAAGGTGGCTGGAATGGCTGGCCCGCCAGGGTGTTCGGGTCGATGTCGTGCTGGAATCGCTCCCCGACCGCCCTGACCTGTTCCGCACGTCGCAGCGGATCGCCCGGCGGCTGGGTCGGCAGATCGAGTGGACCGGAGGCGATCCTGGCTGGGTGTCGTCGCTCTTCCAGCCGGATTCCGAGGCCGAGGGGCTGCACATCATTCGGCTGAAGGCTCCGGACGCTCTGACCGAGGCGGAGGAGGCGCTCCGAATCGCCGAGGAGCTGACCGACCGGCAGGGCTGGCTGCCGGGGCAGGTCGCCATCTTCTCTCGCGATTCAGCCCGGACCGGACCCCTGCTTCGGGCAGCGGGCATGCGTCTGCAGATCGATGTCGACGCCGCCGGTTCCGCCCCTCTCCTGACCAACGGCCTGGCCCGCACCCTGCTCGATGCGATCCGGATCGCGGCGGGCGAGGATGTCCGCCCGCTGGAAAGGCTGGCCCGCAGCAGCTACTGCCCGACCCCGTCCCACCTGCTCCCGATCCTCCGGAGTCGATTGACCGAAGCCGCTCGGACCGATCGGCCCTGGGCGGCTTTGGCGGCCTGGATCGGGGAGAGGAGCGACCTGCCGTGGCTTGCCGGCCTGGTGGATTGGCGGGAGAGGGTGGCCGGGGAATCCCTCAGCGCGGCGGAGTGGCTGGAGGAGGTCCGAGAGCTCGGGGCGGCCGGAACCGCCGAGGC
>JAKRSE010000376.1 GCA_022402505.1 Fimbriimonadaceae bacterium
CAAGCCGAACGGCGCTCCGGAACGGTGGGGCTACGTCCCCGGCTGGCAGGGTCTGTGGACCGACACGATGCTCTACTCGCTGGGCCTGAACATCGTGGACGACCCGAAGGATCCGAAGGTCGTCCGGCTGGCCGAGCCCGAAGTCATGCGGGTCTTCCAGTATTCAGCCGACCTGGCGCTGAAGGACCGCCTGATGCCCAGCGGTCTGGAGATCAGCTCCGTGATGCAGTCGAACGCCCGCAAGCTCTTCACGGAGGGCAAGGTGAGCATGTTCCACTCGGGCATCTGGGAAACGGTGGAGCTTCGCAAGGAGCTGCAGCCGGGTGAGCCGGGCTTCTTCGAATGGGACATCGTCCGCTCGCCCGCCTACGCGGACGGACGCTACGGCACCCCCACCGGCGGTTCCGGCTACAGCATCATCAGCCAGACGAAGCACCCCCGCGAAGCCTGGCTTCTGACTCAATGGATGGCCGGCCCTCCCGGAATGTCGGCGATGGCCCGAGCCGGCATCGCCCAACCCGCCATCGCGGCCGAGGCGGTCAAGGAGCCTTGGATCCCCGGACCGAACACCAGCCGCGAGCAGATGTACCCGGCCAACCGGATCATCACCCATGAATCGGTGCCCTACGTCGTCTTCGGCCCCAGCGCCCCCTATTGGGACGAGATCAACCGGATCATCCAGCAGCCCTACAGCCTGGTCTATGACGGCACCAGCACGGTCGAAAAGGAGTTCCCCCGAGTCGCCAAGCTGGCTCAGGATCGACTGGAATACCTGCGGGCCCAGCAGACCCTGCCCGCGTTCAACTGGGGCATCGGGACGGCCGTCGGGCTTCTCCTCTTCGCCTCGCTGGTCTACTGGGTCTACTCGCCCGAGCTTAAGATCCGCCGGACGATGAAGCAGGCCCGAGAGTCTCGGACCGCCTACGCCTTCATCGCCCCCTGGCTGATCGGCACCCTGGCCTTCACGGTCGGGCCCATGCTGCTCTCACTGCTGATGAGCTTTGCCGACTGGGACATCGTCTCGCCGGCCAAGTGGCGCGGCCTGGGCAACTATCAGGAAGCCTTCTTCATCGACCCGACCTTCTGGCCTTCCATCCGGGCGACCGTTCTCTACACCTTCATCTCGGTGCCGCTGGGGGTCATCGCCGCACTCGCTTTGGCCCTGCTGCTCAACACCAAGGTGATGGGCATGCCCCTCTGGCGAACCTGCTACTACATCCCCAGCATCGCCAGCGCGGTGGCGGCGGCCTTGATCTGGCGTCAGGTCTTCAAGCCGGAAGGAGGACTGCTCAACCTGCTGATCTTCGGCCCCGACCTCGCCTGGGCCAAGAACCCGATCGCCCTGGCCCTCCAGCCGCTCACGACGGCACCCGGCCAGATCAACTGGCTCGGAAGTGAGCAGACGGCTCTGGCCAGCCTGATCATCATGTCCCTTTGGGGCGCGGGAGCGGGCATGATCATCATCCTGGCCGGCCTGCAGGGGGTCCCCGGACACTACTATGAGGCGGCGACCTTGGACGGAGCCGGCAAGTGGCGACAGCTGCTGAACGTGACCCTTCCGCTCATCTCGCCCACCCTCTTCTTCACCCTGATCACCGGATTCATTGGGAGCTTCCAGGTGTTCGCCTCCGCCTTCCTGATCACTCAGGGCGGACCGAACAACGCGACCATGTTCCTGATGCTCCACGTCTACAACAACGCCTTCGTCAGTCTGCGCATGGGCTATGCGTCCGGATTGGCGTGGGTGCTCTTCTTCATCACCCTGATCTTCACCGCCGTTCAACTGGCGGCCCGACGATGGGTCTACTACGAGGGAGCCCGATGAGCCTCGCCGAAAAGCCGACCGATCCCACCCCAACCCCGTCCCCAACCGACGGCAATCTGCAGGCGGCCGAGTATCGCCGAGCGACCAAGCGCGGGCAGGCCTCCGCGTTCGTCGGCCGAGCGGCGAGCCTCATCACCCTTTTCCTGGGCGTGATCCTCTTCCTGACCCCGCTCTACGTGATGCTCGTCATCGCGTTCAAGACGAGTCGGGAATACGGCACGACCAGCATGTGGGCCCTGCCGAAGAATCCCACTTTGGAGAACTTCGAGCAGGTCTTGAGCAACACCCAGGTGGTCTTTCTCCAGCTGCTCCAGAACACGGCCGTGATCTCCGTGCTGGCGACCGCGGGAGTGCTGCTCAGCTCGGCCGTCTGCGCCTACGGGTTCGCCCGGATGGAGTTCGCCGGACGCGACCGACTCTTCCTGGTCCTCCTGGCGACGATGATGCTGCCGGGGATCGTCACCATGATCCCCACCTACGTCCTCTTCAGCAAGATCGGCTGGGTGGATACGATCAAGCCGCTGGTCGTCCCCGCGTGGCTCGGCGGCGGCGCGTTCAACATCTTCCTGCTTCGCCAGTTCTTCCTGGGGATTCCCCGAGACCTGGACGAAGCGGCGATTCTGGACGGAGCCGGCCACTGGCGCATCTTCTGGCAGATCATCATGCCCCTCTCCGGCCCGGCTCTGGCGACGGTCGGCATGTTCGCCTTCATCTACAACTGGAAGGACTTCATGGGGCCCCTGCTCTACCTGAACACCCCCTCCAAGATGACCCTCGAAGTCGGTCTCCGCGCCTATGCGGGATTCCGAGCCGAGCAGTGGCCGCTCCTGATGGCCGCCTCGGTGCTGGTCATGATTCCGATCGTGATCATCTTCTTCATCGGCCAAAGGTGGTTCGTCAAGGGCATCGTCATGACCGGAATCAAGTGACGGCGGTATAACCTGACCCGTCCCATGCCGGAGCTTCTCGCCGCCTCTTTGATCCGCGACATCCCTGACTTTCCCAAGCCGGGGATTCTGTTCAAGGACATCTCGCCCGTGCTCCAGAGCCCGGCGGCCGTCCAGGAGTGCGTCGGCCTGCTTTCCGAAGACGCCCGAGAGCATGGCGCCGAGGTCATCGTCGGGATCGAATCGCGCGGGTTCATCTTCGGCATGCCGATGGCCTTGCAGCTCGGCCTCCCCTTCGCCATGACCCGAAAGAAGGGGAAGCTGCCCTACGAGACGGTGGACGTCGAGTATTCCCTGGAGTACGGCGCGGCCGTGCTCGAGATGCATGTCGACGCCGTGAACCCCGGCCAGCGAGCCTACATCGTGGACGACCTCCTGGCGACCGGAGGAACGGCCGCCGCCAGCGCCCTGCTCGTCGAAAAATTGAGCGCTCAGGTATGCGGCTTCGGGTTTGCGGTCGAGCTGGGGTTCCTCAACGGCCGTTCCCGCCTGAACGAGCGTCCGGTCCGTTCTCTCATCACGTTCTGAAGACGGCGGTGGCCCCTTGCGCCTGATCTGCATCATGGGGCCGACCGGGTCGGGCAAGAGCGATCTTGCCGAGGCCCTGTCGGATGCGATGGGTGGGAGGCTCGTGAATGCCGATGCCGTCCAGGTCTACCGGGGGCTTGATGTCGGAACCGGGAAGTCTGATCGGGCGGAGGACTATGCCCTGATCTCCTACGTTGATCCGATCGAGGAGTTTGGAGTCGGACGATATCTCCAGGATTTTGCGTCATTCCTGGCTGCATTCCGAGAAAGTCCGCCCTCGGATCTCGTCCTTGCCGGGGGCACCGGCCTTTACATCCGAGCCCTGACCGAAGGCTATACCGAGCTCCATCCTCCACCCGATCCGGCCCTCCGCGCCGAACTCGCTGCCGTGGACCTGCCTGGCCTGCGGGAACGGCTTCTCTCTCTGGACCCTTCCACCAAGGTGGATCTGGCCAATCCGGTTCGCGTGCGCCGGGCTCTGGAGCGGATGCTGGACCCCAGGCCGCCGATCCGAGTCGATCTCCCTCGGTTCACAGTCTGCAAGCTGGCTCTGACTCCCCCTCCCGACCACGCGGATCGCCTGAGAACCCGAATCGGGGCGATGCTGGCCGCCGGATGGGTTCAGGAAGTCGAGGCTCTCATGGCCCAAAAGGTTCCCCGGGACGCACCCGGAATGAAGGCCATCGGGTATGACCAGGTTGTTGATTTGATCCAAGGTCGAATTTCGATGCCTGAGCTGGTGGACGCCGTCTTTTCGGCAACAAAAGCGTATGGCAAACGTCAGATGACCTGGCTGAGGCGTGAACCTGGAGTGCAGTGGTTGGAACCCCTGATCGATTCGGAAGGGGTCCGAAGATTGGCCCGACAGCTTAAGGAGCAACTCGACCGGCAGGAAAAGAAAAGATAATGGCCAAAGGAATCAACCTGCAGGACATGTTCCTCAATCAGGTGAGAAAGGAGGGGATCAGCGTGACGATCTATCTCATGGGCGGCGTCCAGTTGCGGGGCACCGTTCGTGGATTTGACGCATTCACCATCCTTCTCGACTCTGCCGGCAAGCCGACCCAGCTGGTCTACAAGCATGGCGTGACGAGCATCGTGCCGACGAAGCAGATCGGCGGTCGAGAGGAAGGTCGTTCGGAGCGCGACCACAGCCCCGAGGAATGACCTCCCTTCCCTTCATCAAGATGCACGGAATCGGCAACGATTTCGTCATGTTTGACGGGTTTTCGGGCACATATCCTGACGAGTTCTGGAGCGACCTAGCGGTCCGGCTCTGCCACCGGCGGTTCGGAGTGGGAGCCGACGGACTCATTCTTGCCTCGGCCGGGAATCAGGCCGAGTTTCGGATGAGGATGTGGAATCCCGACGGTTCGGAGAGCGAGATGTGCGGGAACGGCCTCCGTTGTTTCGCCAAGCGGCCCCAAGCGCTTGGCCGAACCCGCGCGTCCAAGGTCGCCATCGAGACCGGCGCAGGGCCCCTGGAGGTTGAACTCCTGGCGGATGGGGGTGTTCGGGTGGACATGGGCCCCGCTCGTTTCCTGCGGGGAGAGATCGGAATGACGGGTGATCCGAATGCAGAATCACTCCAGCTGCCGGTCGACACGGGCCGCGGAGTTCTCGCCGGCGCAGCCGTCAGCATGGGGAATCCGCACGTGGTGCTCCCGGTGGAGCGGTTGGACGACTGGCGGCCGGCCCTGTCAGAAGTCGGTCCGCTCCTGGAGCATCACTCAGAATTTCCCAACCGAACAAATGTTCACTTTGTGCAGGTCTTGAGCAGAACACATGCACAGATGATCACCTGGGAACGAGGAGCAGGAGCAACGCTCGCCTGCGGAACCGGAGCCTGCGCCACCGCCTCCGCCCTGCACCGGCTGGGACTGGCGGACTCAGACATCGAGCTGGACCTGCCGGGTGGGCGGCTTCGCATCGAATGGAACCCGGACCGAGTCTTCATGACCGGTCCGGCCGAATTCGTCTTCGAAGGGTCGGTTCCGATCGAGTAGATCAGTCCTTCAGATCACGGTTCTTCTGATGCTTTCGGAGGAAGGCGGGGACGTTCAGGTCCTCCCCCTCTTCATCATCTGCGGCCGAGCCCTTGCTCGCCTTCTGCCAGACATCCCGGACTTCCGGTCGGTTGGACTCGTTTCGAGAGGCAGCCGGCCCACTGTCCTTCTCCTTCTCCTTGCGGGTCTCTTCCTCCCAGAGCTTCTCGCGGCGGCTGATCAGACTCTCGCCAAGCGGCTTGAGCTCGGCATCATCCGGCTCAACGACCGGGGCGGCGGGCTGTTCGGTCCGGGCCTGGGAATCCGTGGCTGACGAGCTCGTGGGCCGGTCGACAAAGCCTGTCGCCAGCACTGTGATCCGGACCTCTCCGGCCAGCTTGGGATCGACCACCTGACCGAAGATGATGTTGACGTTGTCCTGATCCGTGAGGGAGTGGATGTACTCCATCGCCTCATCGACCTCGGCCAGAGTCATGTCCTCGCCCGACGTGATGTTGACAAGAATGCCCCGGGCTCCATCAATAGATCGGAAGAGCACACG
>JAKRSE010000377.1 GCA_022402505.1 Fimbriimonadaceae bacterium
TGCCTGGTGGACTTTCTCGAAGATTTCCAGGCGAATCCGGGCCGGCCATTGGGGAGGTTTGAGCTGCCCTCGGAGACCATGTTCTTCGGCACCGAAGGCACGGGCCGGCAGGGATTCCTGGCGGGCCGCGACCTGCCGACCAACGACGGCTACTTCAATGAGCAGGTCGATCGGTTCGCATCCTGGCACGCGGGCCGGACCGGGATCGGCTGGCTGGATGGGCACGCCAAGAGCGTTCCGCTTGCTTCGGTTCGCCCCGAAGTCTTCTCCGGCGTCTCGGAGCCCTGTCGAGATGAGCCATGAGCCGGCTCTGCCCGCCTGGAATCGGTGGCTGGAGTCGGGGGATCGGAACTGCTTCGACGACGCCTGCCTCCGGCTGCGGCCCCGGCTGCTCTCCTGGTGCCGTCTCCGACTGGGGGACGACGACCTGGCCGAAGACGCCGCGCAGGCAGTCCTCCTGGTGGCGTTCCAGCGTCGGCCTCGATGGCGGCACGAAGGGGCGATGACCGCCTGGCTCTGGAAGACGGCCGAGTTCGTCTGCCGCAAGGCCGCCAGGCTTCGGCGGCGTCAGAAGACCGAGCCTCTGGTGGATGAGCCGGCGGTCGAGGTCGCCGAGGGGTCCGGCTCCGATCTGATGTCGGCCCTGGATCGCCTGCGCCCCGCCGAGCGGGAGGCTCTCCTGCTGCGGCACCAGGAGGGCCTGACCGTCGGTCAGATCGCCGAACGCCTGGGGATCGGCGAATCGGCGGCCCAGATGAGGCTGAGCCGGGCCACGGATCGGCTCCGATGCAAGCTCAAGGCGGCTCCGGCTCTGCTGGTCCAGCTTCGGATTCGACCGGAGGACATCTCTCCCTCCGGGCCGGCCGGTCCCCAGGCGGCCGTTCTGGCGTCCGAGGCCATCCGGGGCCTCTCGATTCTGGCGGCGGGCAAGGCGGCGGCCGGAGTGGCGGCCGCGGCTGCCATCGGGTCCGCGACCTGGCTCGGGGTGCATGGCGGGCTGCTTCCGCCCCGGCCCCCGTCCGTCGCCGAGCAGGATCCCGGCCGAGCGGCACGGATGCTGGACCGGATCGCCGGAACCTACGCGGGCCGGGTGGAATGGCGGGACTCTCTGGGAGCGCCGGGGTCGATCGCGGTGCAGGCCAGGATCGGCGCGACCTCCGACTCGCTCGGGGTCCGGATGGTCTTCATCTACTCCGGGGGCGATGCCGACGAGACGGTGGTTCGGTTCGGTCGCCGGCCCGGTCAGGTCTGGATCAACAACCACCCCGCCCGGCTCGTGGAGTCGGAGAATCGGTGGACGCTCTCGGGACAACTGCCGTCGCCGGATGGTCCGGGTCGGACCTTTCGCCGATCGACCCTCACCTTGGGTTCGGACGGGGGACTGGAGCTGGTGAACGAACGGGGCGACCCGCTTCGGCGGGAGAACCGCTACCTGTTCACGCCTCGGCCCGGGCCTTGATCGCCAGGAGGATGTTGTCCACGTTCTTCTGGACCAGGCCCTTGATCACCCGACCGACCAGGGGCCCGAGTCCGGGGACCACATATTCATAGGAGAGTTCGCTGTCGAATCGGGTCCCCTCATTTTCGGGTCGGAACGTCCACCAGCCGGACATGGAATCGTAGTCGCCCTGAATCTGACGGAATTCACATCGGTAGTCTTCGTCCCGCCACAGGTCTTCCTGCTGCCACCGGACCTTCAGCCCGAACGCCTTGACGATGCCGACATAATCGCTCACCACGCGGGGTCCATCCACCTCGACCACGGTCAGCGATTCCAGGTCCTCCATGAACTCGGGGAAGGAGCCGTTGTCCTTGGCGATGGCGTAGACTTGCTCCACGGGGGCGGCGATCCAGACGGATGAAGTGAGCGTGGGCATGGGACTGAGCACCGAAGGATACCGACCGGAAGCCGAGGCGCGGGCCGACATGCAAGCCCTGCTGCTGATGGAGCCGGGCCGGATGGAGCTTGCCCGCATTCCCGTGCCCGAACCCGGCCCTGGCGAGGTTCTGCTCCGAGTCAAGGCTGCCACCACCTGCGGGACGGACCTCAAGGCGTTCCGCCGAGGCCACCCGCAGATTCCCATGCCCGGAGGGTTCGGGCATGAGTACGCGGGCGTTGTGGAGGCGGTCGGCGAAGGGTCCTCTTTCCGGGTCGGCGACGAGGTGATGGGCGTTCACAGCGCCCCCTGCCGAGCCTGCCCCAAGTGTCTGCGGGGCCGGGAGAATCTCTGCGAAACGATCATGGCGACCAAGGTTCTCGGCTCGTTCGCCGAGCAGCTTCTGATCCCGGCCAGGATCGCCGCGATCAATCTCTTCAGCAAGCCCGCAGACCTCAGCTGGGGGATGGCGAGCCTCCTGGAACCCCTCAGCTGCGTGGCGGAAGGGGTGATGCGGGCGAAGGCCGACCTCGGCGACCGGGTGCTGATCGTCGGCCCCGGAGCCATCGGGCTGATGTTTGCGGCGGTCCTCCGAGCCATCGGCCACACCGATGTGACGGTCGCGGGTCGAAATCCGAGCCGTCTGGCTGTGGCCGAGGGCTTCGGAGCCAGGGCGATCCACTGGAGCGAGGCGGGCACCGGCTGGGACACGGTGATCGAATGCACGGGCCGGGTCGAGGTCTGGGAAGGCGCGGTCGAGGCGGCCGGCGTCGGCGGTCAGGTCGTGCTCTTCGGCGGATGCCCTGGCGGGTCCAAAGCCTGTTTTTCCACTCAGAAGGTCCACTACGACGACCTGAGAATCATCAGTCCGTTCCACTTCGGCACGGCTGCCGTCCGCTGGGCCCATGAGCTGCTGACCCGGGATCGCTTGGATTTGGGGACCCTTCTTTCCGGTGAGCGAAGACTGGAAGAGGCCGAGGCGGTCTTCGCCGATCTGGAGGCGGGCCGGGGGATCAAGTACGTGTTCACGCCATGAGGGTGGCTCGCTATGTCGGCGAAGGCCGAGTGGAGATCATAGAGGAGCCGGCTCCGACCTGCCCGGCGGGCGGGCTCCTCGTCCGGACCCTCGCCTGCGGGCTCTGCAGCGGGGAACTGATGTCCTGGTACATGGACCGAAAGATCCCGCACGTCTTGGGTCACGAGGTCTGCGGCGTGGTGGTCGAATCCGACTCGCCTGAATTTTCGATGGGGGCGAAGGTGTTTCCCCATCACCACGCTCCCGATCCCGACTCGGCTTTGACCCGTCGCGGAGCGGCGGTGCATGATCCGGTCTGGCGGGCGACCCGGCTGCAACCGGGCGGCATGGCGGACCTGTTCGCCGTTCCTGCCCCGAACCTGGCCGACACGATCCGAACCGACGACCTGCGCGGGGTCGATGCCGCCCTGATCGAACCGCTGGCCTGCGTGGCCAAGGCGATCCGGCGGCTTCACCTGAGGGGCGACGAATCGGTGGCGGTGGTCGGGCTGGGGGTGATGGGCCTGCTGTTCATGCTCGCGCTGCCCTCGGCGGTCGGCTGCGATCTCAACCCGGAGAGGCGGTCTTGGGCGGAATCCCTCGGCCTGGGCGTCTGCCCGCCCGAGGGCCTGCCCGAGTCCGAGGTCGTCATCGTCTGCCCGGGCACCGGACCGGCGCTGGACCTCGCCCTGGCCCGCTCGGCCCCGGACCCCCGCGTCTGCCTGTTCGCCCCTCTGGCCCCCGGCGAGGTCTATCCGCTGGACCTGCACGGGCTGTATTTCCGGGACCTCACCTTGACGTGCAGCTACTCCTGCGGTCCGGAGGACACCAAGGTCGCTGCCGACTGGATACGCGGGGGTCTGGTCCGGGCGGAACAGGTTGTGAGCCGGTTCATTGCATTGGAGGAGCTTCCCGGAGCGTATCAGGAGATGAAGGAGGGGCGGACGCTCAAGCCGATGGTGATCTTTGACGAAGGTGCGTGGGCGTGATCCGGCCTCGGACGGCGGAGGGCTGGGCCGAGGTTCCGGTCGAAACCTACAAGGACGAGCCGGGCACCTGGATGCATGTGAGCCGGAGGGTTCTCTTCGACTCTGAGGCCTCGGCGTTCCAGGCGCGGGTGTTCGAAGTGGCCCCCGGCGGCTACACCAGTTATGAGCGCCATTCCCACGAGCATTTCGTGCTGGTCCTCTCCGGGTCCGGTCTGGCGACGGTCGGGGGCGAACGGCGGGAGGTCGGCCCGGGCGACGTGGTGGCGGTCCATTCCGGCCAGGCCCATCAGTTCGAGAACCCCGGAGACGCGCCATTCGTCATTCTCTGTGTTGTAGATCGTGACCGAGACCGCCCCGAGCTTTTGGGGGCGAATCCTCTGGCCACGCCGGAGACGAGACGCTGAAGCGGCTGACCCTGATTCCGTTCCTCGCCCTTTGTGCCTCCGTTCTGGGGCATGGAGCGGACGGTTGCGAACACCATCGACCGCCGGCGATCGAGCGGGCGATGGAGCGCGTCGATGCGGCCCACTGGGTGGACGGCCTGCGGGTCCGCCGAGAAGACCTGGTCGTCGATCCCCCCGAGCCCGCCGCGACTCCCACCAAGGCTCCGGCAGACGAGGCCCTGACCCGGGACATCGAAGCCGACATCGAGCTGGGCAACGAGTACGCCAAGGAGCTTGCCAAGGAGCTGAAGTTCTCGGAGGACGCCGAGATGGTCGAACGGGTCCGAAGGATCGGCGACGAGATGGCCGATCTGGCGAATGCCCGGCATCCCGAAGTCTCCTGGGGCGACCCCCGGCCGACCCGATTCCCCTACGAGTTCTTTGTCATCCAGGGCGACGACGTCAACGCCTTCTCGATCCCCGGCGGCAAGATCTACATCAACGAGGGCCTCGTTCGGTTCGCCGAGTCGGATGATGAACTGGCGGGCGTGATCGGGCACGAGATCGCCCATGCGGCGTTCCGGCATGTCGCCGTCATGCGGCGGCAGGCGGCCCGGTTCGACCTGGTTCAGATTCCACTCATCCTGGCGGCCGTCATCAGCGGCTCTCGCGAGGCGATGGGCGGCCTCACCGCCGTGCAGATGGCCCGACAGTCCAGCCAGAGCGGCTGGAGCCTGAACGCCGAACGAAGCGCCGACTGGGGCGGGCTGCAGTACATGGTTGGCAGCCCCTATGATCCGGTGGGGATGCTCACCTTCATGGAGCGGCTCGCGTACATCGACAAGGGCGCCGGCCGAGTGGATTGGGGCATCTTTGCCACGCACCCTCCCAGCCGAGAGAGGGCCGAGGCGATCCGGGGCCATCTGCGGTCGCTGAACGTGCCGATCCGCCGGAGCCGAACCAGCACGACGCTGCGGGCCACGTCTCGGATCGGCGACAACCAGGACATCCAGATCTTCTTCGGCGATCGACAGATCCACAGCTTCCGAGGCGAGGGGGCGATCGAGCGGTCCGAGGACGCGGTGCGGAGGCTGAACTTCTTCTTCGACCAGGTCCCCAGCCTGGACCAGGTGGCCCGGAACGGATACAAGCTCTTCGGCGGAGGAAGGATGCTCTTCGAGGTCCGGCAGGAGGACATGATGCCCGACCAGGACCTGGACGCCGAGTTCCTGAAGGTGCTGGAGACGATGCGGGCGATCACCTACGGCGTCGCTTTCCGGCTTTCCTCAGCCGCCATGCGATCCGACTCCCGAGTCTGATCCTTCCGCCTCGCCGCGACCAGCCGGTCGGCCAGAGAAGGGCCGTAGAAGTGGAGGGTCGCCTCATAGCCGCCCCGGGCATAGTCTTCCGAGTCCAGCATGTAGCCGGCCCAGCCGTTGACGTGACCGACCACGCGGCAGACGGCGGTGGGGCCGTTCGCTTCCAGCCTCCGGGCCACCT
>JAKRSE010000378.1 GCA_022402505.1 Fimbriimonadaceae bacterium
CGCATCAGGCTTCGCCACACCGGCCGGCCGGACCAGAAGGCGGTCGAGATCAGGGCGGCGTGCTGGCGGGGCCATTCTCCGGCCTCCTTTGCGGTGAGCGGCGAACTGGACCGGGTCAGGTTCTGCCAGCCCTTCTCAGTGAGGCCGCCGATCCGCCCTCCCTGGCCGACCACCAGGTGGATGTCGCTCCGGGTCTCCGGTCGGGTGTATTCCAGCCGGAAGGTGTCCTTGTCCTGGGTGCGGAGCTCCATCGTGCCCGTCAGGGTGCCGTCCGGCCGCTCCGTCACCTGGCGCACCAGGGCCCAGCGGGGCATCGGCTTTGCGGCCGATTCATCCATCAACCGGCCGAGGCGCACGGCCTGACTTTCGGCAGCTGGAGGGGCCTGGAATCCCGATGGGACCGATACCGCCGCCGCCGGAGTCCACCCGCCCGCGCCCTTCGGACGAACCTCGAAGTACTCCTTGGGCACGTCCGGCCGCTTCGGCATCTGGTCGGGGGTGAGCTTTTCCGGGTCGGCCGGGAGCTTGGGCCGAGCGAAGAGGTCCCTCTCCTTGGCCGGGTCCGGACCCGCCGGGTTCTCCGCCGAGCCCTTGTCCTGCCCGGCCTCCTCCGCCGGCGACTTCGAATCGCCGGAACAGCCCGCCAGGCAGAGGATCATCCCCGCGACGAAAAGCGAAACCCGCATCATGAGCTTGGACGGGGTCGGCGCGGTCGTTCATTCGATCCGCCGACCAGGACTTCCATCATGAACCGGCCGGCAGGGAGTGGGTGGCCCCTTCGGGCAGGGGATGCTCCAGCCGAGCCCACCAGGCGAGGTCCAGATGGGGGAAGGGGGCGTCCTTCTGGGCGCACTCGGCCAGGAACTCCTCTTCCTCGGCCGTCGGCGCCTGGCCCGACTTCACGCGCCAAGCGGTCTCGGCCAGCTTCTTGAACCGCTCGATGTGGTCGGCGAATCGGGCTTCGGCATAGTCTCGGGCCGACCAGGTGGAGATGAGAAACTGCCAGTCGCTCGCCTCGGCCAGGAGCATTTCCCGGCACGCCTGCTCCGCCCATCGCCGGGCCGGGCCTTCCTGCATCACCTTGGCCATCGCCCGCATCTCCTTCTGAACCGGATAGAGCTGCTGCCAGGTCCAGTGGTTGTCCTCGTTCAGCCAGACGGAGTGGTAGCCGCCTTCGCCCCAAGACCCTTCCGGCAGGGGGACCTGTCGGGTCGGAGGCTCCTGGTCCACCAGGTCGCCGGGCGTGGTGCATTCCACCTGGCTCTCCTGATGCAGCTGAACCGCAAGCTCGTACAGGAACTCCGGTCCCTCCCACCACCAGTGGCCGAAGAGCTCGGTGTCGTACATCGCGACGACCGTCCCCGCCCTGCCCGCCTGGGCTCGGTATTCGGCCAGGGTCTGCTTCAAGACCCCCACCAGGTCCTTGGCGTGGGCCGGGATCTGCTCGAAGGCCTCGAAGGGCTGGTAGGGCCCCTTGGCGCCGAGATCGGCCTTGTTTTCGCTGATCTTCCAATAGCGCAGTCGCCCCGGATAGAGCTGCTTGTGGAACTCCAGGTAGCGGGGATCGCCGGGATAGCCGACTTCGCCGGACCAGACCTTGACGGTGGTTCGGGGGTCTCGGGCGAAGATGATCCGGTCCGAGGCGACCTGGTAGTGCTCGTACTCGCTCCGATGCTCGGCCGGGGGGGTGAAGAGCTGCTTCGACCGCTGGAAGAGCTCGGCCAGCTGGGGGAACTTCTGCCAGTAGGTGCCCAGAGGCTCGCCGCCGCGGATCATGTGGCTGTCGACAAAGAAGTAGTCGATCCCGTTCTCGGCGAGGAATTCATCGACTCCCTTGCGCGGCCAGACGGTCTCATCATCGCCCGCCGGGGCCCGCCAATCGTAGGCCGGGCGATAGGCGCATTCCGGAAGCCAGATGCCCCTCGGAGCCGCGCCGAATCGACGCTTGTGACTGTCCACCGCCAGCTTCACCTGGCCCTGGACCGACTCGTCGGTTCCGGCCAAGGGGAGGTAGCCGTGGGTCGCGCCGCAGGTGATCAGCTCGATCAACCCGTCTTCCTGGAACCGCTTCCACGCACCGCAGAGGTCCTGATTCCAGCGGTGCTTGAACTGGACCATGCACCGGGTGAAGATCCGCTGCCACATGTGGGCGGTCGCCGCCATGCTCAGCTCGCCGGAAGCGCGGAACCTCTCCTGGTCCTCCAGCGCCGCGTCGATCTTCTCCTGGCAGTACTCCAGGAAGCCCGCCTTGAAGCTGGGGTCGTCCAGCTGCTCGGCCAGGATCGGAGTGATGTTGAAGGTCCACCGAGGCTTGATCCCCTGATCTCTCAGGCGGTCGAGGGCGTCCAGCAGGGGGAGGTAGCACTCGGCCGCTGCTTCAAAGAGCCAGTCGGTGCCGTGAGGACTCTTGCCATGCGACAGCACATAGGGCATGTGCGTGTGCAGCACCAACATGAAGCGGCCGAGCGCCATGTGTGGGTTTTACCCGCCGGCTTCCGGCTGAAGCGTCACCCGGATCACCGAGGACTGACCCTTCTCCAGCGTGAAGGTTCCGACCAGGGTCCGGCCTCCCGACCGGGCGGTCACCCGGTAGTCGCCCAGGAAGCCCCGGAACGACCGCTGCGAGGCGGGAAGGGTCAGGCGGGTGCGCCACTTTCGGTTCACCAGGTCCAGGTAGCCGGTCCAGGCTGGCCTCGGCGTCCAATCGGCCAGGATCATCGCTCCGCCCCGTTCGGCCAGCCAGTGCCGCTGAGCCCAGAATCCCCAGAAGATGAAGGCCTCGACGTTCGGATGGCTGAAGGCGGCGGTCAGGTAGTCCTTGGTGTAGGCGGCGTGGGAGGCGTCGTCCCAGCTGACGAAGTCGAACTCGGTGATCTCGATCGGCCGCTTCACCTCTCGAGTCACCTCGTCCCAGGCGGCCAGGACCTGGGGCATCGGCGTGCCGGGAGGCGACTGGTGAGCCTGGTCGCCGAAGATGTCCAGCGGCGCCCCTGCGTCGATGATCTGGCGGGCCCGCCGGATCGCCTGACGCCGATGGTTGGGGCCGGTTGCTCCGTCGTTCGAGATGTTGAAGTCGTTGTAGGCGGTCAGCACGTCGGGAGCCAGCTCCTTGGCCCGCTTGAACGCGCCCGTGAAGCGGTCCCAGCCCAGCAGGTCCCAAAGCTCCGTCTCGGTGACGGCTTCGTTCACGACATCCCAGACGTAGAGCATGCCCTTGGTCTTGCTCGTCGCCCGGACGAACCGCTCGTCGATCATCCGGTTGATCTCTTCATTGGTTCGACCGGCGAGGGTGAACGGCAGGTACCGGCTGCTCCCCCAGACCAGGTTGTGACCCCGGATCAGGAAGCCTCGCTGCTTCAGCCAGGCCGCAGCCGTCTCCACCCGGGCCCAATCCCAGGATTCCATCGGCCCCCACTTCATGTCGTTCTCGAAGACGACCGTGTTGAAGCCTTCCTCCAGGGCGGCTCGGTAGCGGTCGAAGTCCGCTCCCTGCCCCGTGATCGCCTCAGCCGTAACCGCTGTTCCGAACCGGAAGGCGTGCCGCACCTGGTTGACCTGGAGGGTGCCCGTGAAGGGGCGGCCGTCCGGACCGACGACCTGCAGCCGGGCGTCGCCCTTGCGGATCCGCTCGATCCGGGCCTCGGCCTCACGACGCCAGGCGTCCGAACCCGGCTCGTAGTCCAAGACGTTCAGCTTCAGGGCGGCCATGTCCGGCCTCGGGCCGACGTTCAGAACCTCCAATTCGGCGATGTCCACCGTCCCCTTCTGCCCGCCGAAAAAGAGCTTGAACTGGCTCTCTCCCGCCTCGTAGGTTCCTCCGCTCGGGGCGGCCAGGCGAAACTCCTTCCAGTCCTTCGAGAGCTGAAGCCGCCTGCTGATCGATTTGGCATGGGGCTCCTGGGACTGCTCGAAGACGACGGTTGGCCCGGCGCCATCCGAGCTGCGGGCGACGACCCGCACAAAGATCACATCGCCCTGCTGGACCGGCTTGTCGATCAGCCGTCCGAACTGGGAGAACCAGGGCTGGGCTGCGGCGGTCTTGTCATCCAGTCGAAACCGAAGATGCGGCCTTCCTTCGGAACGGGCTTCGACCTGGGGCGGGGCGGACGTGCCGAGCTCCCAGGCGGTCGGTCCGGCCTGGCCGATCTCCGGCCTTCCGGCCGGAATGAGGGGCTCGGGGCGGGCCAGAGTCGGCCTCGGGGGTGCGGCCCGGGTCGTCGCCTTCACGCTGACCTGGGCGATGTCGATCGTCCCGGCCCGTTCCGCAAACTGGAACCCGAATTGGTGCGAACCCGAGCGAACGACTTCGGAGAGATTCAGGCTGCCCCTGACTTCGGTCCACCGGGGGGCGAGGTCCAGGCTCTCGTTCAGAAGCTTGGTCCAGGGGTCCGTGCGCTGCTCGAAGACCGTCCGGAGCCGGGCGCCGTCGGGCGAGCGGACCCAGAAGCTGTAGTCCATCTTTCCCGGTTCCAGCCGGGGTTGAACGGTCTGGTAGAGGGCCGTGCTCCAGGGCGTGTCCGGAGTTCCACGCGAGACGCGGACACGAAGAAAGCGTCCGCCGGGGGCCTCGGGGTCGCTGACGATCTCGCCCACGGACCCGGGGTTCCAGGCATCGGACGCTTCAAAGTTCCCGCCTTGGAAAACCTCCCCGTGCTTCAGGTCCTGAAGCATGATCGACGTCGCCAGAATCGCCGAAATGGCCATGCCTTCAGTTTCGCACAAAACGGATTGGTCTGGCGGCTGGAGTTCAGCGCTTCGGGGTGAAGCTGGTTCCGCAGCCGCAGGACCGCTCGGCGTTGGGATTTTCAAACCGAAGCCCTCCGCCCAGCAGATTTCCGCTGAAGGTCAGAGTCGCGCCGGCCAGGAAGCGGGCCGATTTGGGGTCGCAGTGGATGCGGACCCCTTCGGTCGACCAGACCAGATCGGTCTCTCGGGCGACCGCATCCAGGGCGAAGAGGTACTCCAGGCCGGAGCATCCGCCCCCTTTGATCCCGACCCGCAGGAAAGCCTCTTCGCGCCCATCCTTGCGCAGGATGCGGCCCACCTGATCGCGGGCGGCATCGTCCACGGCAAAGGGAAACTCGGGAGAAACCGGCGCAGACATCGTCACCGGAGTTCTACGTTCAGCGGGCCTTGCGGGCCGGGACCGCTCCCAGAACCAGCAGGGGTTCGGGGATCGACTCGTCCAGGAGATCGGCGACCGTGTAGCGCACCAGCACGACATCGACCGCATGCTGAACCTGAAGCCAGAGAGGCCGCAGAAGGCAGTCGCCTTCATGAACGCACTCGGGCTCGATGCCGCTGTGCCGCTCGCAGAATCCGTCGCCGTAAAGCCGTCCGCCGAGGCTCTCCAGCACGTCCTTGACGATCATCTTCTCCGGGGCCATGCCGAGCTGGTAGCCGCCGAGCTGGCCGCGGGTGCTCCGGACGAAGCCGGACTTGCGGAGAATGGCCATGAGCTTGGCAACGTGAGAGGGGGTCAGACCCTCCATCCGGCTGATCTCCGGAATGGTCAGGCTGGCCTGGTCACCCTGGCGCGCCACTGCAAGAAGGCATCGGAGGCCGTATTCTTCCTGAGCGCTGAACTTCATCGACAGAACCAAGCATAACCCATATTCACGGACATGTTGCTCAAAATTGTCCGTTTCTTGACGGAAATGGCTGAGATTCGAGGGGTTGAGCCGAAGCAGACCATCACATCAGCCCCAGGTCGAGCCGGATGTGTTCGGGGATTCGGTCGATGGAAAA
>JAKRSE010000379.1 GCA_022402505.1 Fimbriimonadaceae bacterium
CGGTTCAGTATGACCAGACCAAGTTTCCCGGAGCCGAGCACCTGACGGCCGCCGAGCTGGACGCTCTCTCCGCAGATCGGCCGATCCTGCTGCGTCATTCCAACGGGCACGCCTCGGCCGCGAATTCGGCGGCTCTGCGGGCGGCCGGGATCGCCCCGGATGAAGCGGATCCCGAAGGAGGCGAGTTCGTGCGAGACGCGTCCGGCCGGCTCACCGGAGTCCTGCTGGAACGAGCCCATGAGATCGTGACCTCTCGGGCGCCGGAGCCGAGCCTGGAGGAGATGGTGGCGGCGATCATGGAGGCAGGCCGCCTGCTCAGCAGCCTCGGCATCACCTGCGCGGCAGACATGATGACGGGCCGGTGGGACCTGGACCGAGAGCTGACCGCCTACCGATTGGCCTCAGAGCGCGGCTGTCCGATCCGCCTGCGGCTCGCCCTGCAGTGGAACGAGGTGCTCGGGCCGAAGGGCATGGATCCGGACCGGCTGCGGGAACACGTCTCGGCCATGAATTCCGACCTCTGCCGGGTCATCGGGCTCAAGATCTTTGCCGACGGAGCGATCGGATCGGCCACGGCCGCCATCCATGGCCGCTACAAGACGACGGGAGGCCAAGGGAGCCTGATTTACAGCCCGGACCGCCTGAAGGAGATGGTGCTGGCCGGCCACGAGCGAGGCTGGTCGATCATCATCCACAGCATCGGCGACCGAGCGACCGACCTGGTGATGGACGCCCTGGAGGCGACGGACGACCCGGCCCGGCATCGCATCGAGCATGTGATGATCCTCAGCGACGACCAGATCGAACGGCTGAGGCGGCTGGGTTGTACGGTCACGCTCCAGCCGGAGTTCCTGGCCCGGTTCGGCCACGCCTACCGGGCCCAACTGCCGGACGACGTCTGGCCGAAGCTGAAGCGGGTGCGAAGCCTGTTGGACGCCGGGGTCCCCCTGGCCCTGAACACGGACCGACCGATCGTGCCCGGCCTGCCCGAACTCGGCCTGGAGACCGCTGTCCGCCGGCCTTCCGGATTCGATTCTCGGGAGGAGATTCGCCCCGAAGAGGCCGAGCTCGGCTGGACCGAGTGGGCCGCGGCGGCCAACGGCGACCACGGTCAGGGCCGCCTTGCGCCCGGCTGCTGGGCCGACCTCCGACTCTACGATTCACCGGGAGGGGCGCTTCGGGAGGTCTGGAGGAACGGCGAGCCCGTCTGGCGCGACGGCCGGCCTCTTGTTTGACCGTTCGTTCAGGACCCTCGACCCATCTCCGAGAATTCCCTGGATACTCCGGGCCCGAAAAGGCGTCAGATAAGATGGACGCAAGTCCTCCTCCCAAAGAAAAAGGGGGCGGCAAAGCACCGACCCCCACTCCAGACCATCACTCACCCCGGCCATGCCGGGGTTTTTTTCGTCTGGAATGTTACCTGACTCAGTGGAGCCGCAGCCCGTCGAGGGGCTTCTGGAACAGGAGGCGGACCCTTCTGCCCTGCCGGTTGCCGATGGCTCCAGGAATCGAGTCGAGCACCCACGCCTCGATGGCCCCTCCGGATTCCGGCAGCCTCAGGGAGACGATGTCGCCCGGGAGGACGGGAGCGTGGGTCACCAGGCAGGCCCCTCCGGCCGAAAGGTTCTGCACCCAGGCCTCCTGACCATTGACTCCAGCTTCTGCTCCCTCCAGCCGACTGTCGCGGACCTCGCTGCGCCGCTCCATGTGCCTGATCAGCTTCGGCCGGCTGATGACCAGCTCGTGGGTTTCGATCGACCGGCTCTGGACCTCGGAGGTGAAGCTGATGAGACCGTCGCCTTGGGGGACCTGGACGATGAGGGTGTCGCCGACTCTCAGGGGAACGTAGCGGTCTCTTTGCAGCGGGGTGCTCAGCACGATCCCCGCTGACTCTTCGCGAAGGAAGTAGCAGCGGTAGGCGCCACCGGCCGAAACGAGTCGGACCTTGGCATGAGGGTCGAGCCCGAGGCCACGAGATCGGCGACGGTCACGGCTGAAGATGAAACTGACCGTGTAGGAGAGTCCGAAAACGACAAGGAAGAGCCCCAGCGCCGATGCCAATTCTCTCATGTTTTCCGCAGACCGCCTTCCGTCAGGGGGCCTTGGGATCCGCCGCCCGACGTTCGTCGGTCAGCTGCCGATCCGCTTCCTGGAAGACCCGAAGCGACTCGGCGAGACTCAAGACCACATCCTGGAGAGCTTCCGGATTCTCGCCGGAAGCGCCCGCCAGGAGCTCCTTCGTCGCCTGCAACATCAAGATTTGTGCCAGGGCCCGAGAATCGTGGCTGCCGGCGAATTTTCCTGGGGGTCGAATGGCCCGGTGCAGGAGGGCCAGACCATCGGCCAGGGCGGCCAGGTCGCGGACCTCGGCGGCCACCCGCTCCAGGTTCGCGGCGGTGCGGGCCTCGGGCAGAAGCCTGGTGATTCCGCGCTTCAGCCGCTCGACCTGAGGCCGAGAGAGGTCGAGGAAAGACTCATACTCGGGCACGGTCAGCACCCTCCCTTCCCGATTCAGCGGCTCCAGAATGCTCTCGGCGGCCCTCGGGTTGCCCAGGCCGGAGAAGACCAGGGTCAATCCGATCCGAACGGCAGGGGAATCGGTGGATTCCAGGGCGAGGGAGTAGCTGTCGCGGGCTTCGGTCAGTCGGCCCTGAATCAGGCGGATGTCGCCCAGAATCCGCTGGAGTTCCGGCGAGTCCACGCCCCGGACCAGAGCTTCGCGCAGGTCGAGGTCGGCTTCGGCAGGCTCGTCCGCCTGAAGCCAGGCTCGAGCCGAGGAGAGCCAGAGTTCGGGTCGGGAGGCGGCAAACCGGGCGGCGCGACGCCCTTCTTCGGCCGCCTGCCGTCCCATGCCCAGGCGGCTCAGAGTCTCGACGAGCAGGATGCGCCGGGCCGAATCGGCCGGGTTCGCATCCACGGCGTCGCGAAGGTAGACGACGCCCTCCGAAAGCCGGCCCTGGTTGAGCAGAGCCTCCGCCGCGTCGATCGCCTCATCTCCTCGAGCCGCCGCCACGTCCGGTCGCCGGTCGGTGGTGGGGCGGGAGACCATTGTGGGGTTGACCTGCTCCGCCGGAAGCCGAGCGAGCGACCGCCAGGGTCCGCGGACCCAGTCTTCGACCCAGTTCCGGCCGATGACCAGGCCCGCCGACTGCCAGTCCGGCCGCCCGTTCACCTCCATGATCACCTGGGGAGCGGTCCGCTTCGGACTCCGCCAGATCGGCCCTCGCCGACCGACTTCGTAGAGGGTGGATTCGGTGCGGAGGCCGGATGTCCGCCGGTCGGCCTGGAAGACGAGGATGTACCGGGCGCCGACGGCCGCCGCGCCCAGCTCGATGTCTTCGTTGAGCGGGTCGTCGGGCACCAGGAGGTTCGGCCAGACCGCCTTGAACGAGGGATCCTCTTCACTGAAGACGATGGGGCGGGCGCGGCCGGACTCTCGGATCGCATCGGCCAGGGCCGGACCGATCCGAAGGGCGAAGACCTCTTCATCCTCGCCGACATCGGTGGCCCTCTGCTGCGCGATGAGGATGACCGGGGCCGAGGTCTGCTGGACGGTTCCAGCAGCCAGGCCGGCCAACCCGAGGCAGAAAAGCGCGGTCATCAGGGATGAGACGTTTACTGGAGGCGATCGAGAGCGCGTTTGCAGGCTTCGAGCGCCGCCGAAGCGACGGCGTCCGGTCCTCGGGCGAGGATCGCCTCGTAGGCGGCGATGGCCCGTCGGTAGGCGGCGGCGGCATCTCCGTTCCGACCGAGCCGGACATAGGTTTCGGCCAGCCGCTGATTGGTGCCGGCCCGCGCTGCACCCCGCCTCAGCGCCTGCTCATAGGCGGAGGCGGCCCGGCTGTAGTCGCCGGCGATGAAAGCGTCTCGTGCCGTCTGCACCAGGGCGCCGACCGACTGCCGGGCGTCTTCGTCGTCCTTCCTCTCGGCCGGGTCCTGAACGGGCTGCGACCCGCTGTTTCCGGCCCGGGTGGGCTGACCGTTGCTGGGGCGGATGTCGATCATGCCGGGGCCCCGATCCTGTCGGGCGATGACTTCCGGCTCTTCGGGAGTCGGACCGCCGCCGGCGGAGGCGATCGGAGGAGCCGCCGGCGGGGCGACGGGAGGCGCGAAATCCTGGCGTCCGCCGACGGGCTGGACCTGCATCCCCGGCATCGCTCCCTGCGGGTTGAGCGGTTCGATGAGGGTCGGCGGGGTCGCGCCTTGGGCGTTGGACTGGCTGGGTCGGGCCGATCCGAGGCCGCGAGGGGCGATGTATCCGGGATTCTCGGCCGGGGTCGCGCCGGCGGCGGGGTCAGCCTGCGTGACGGCCTGTCCCGTGGCCGCCGCCTCGCCCGATGCCGTGGGGACCGGGGCGGAGGGCTCGAAGGTGCTGTAGCTGGGCGGCGGCGGCGGGGTCGCCTGGGCCGTCCGGTCTCCACGGGGCCAGGCGATGATGGCCAACCCGACCGCCATGATGACCACGAACGCCGCGCCGGCCATCATGAGAGGGGCATTCCTCGGTTCCGCCGGCTCGGACCGGATGGCCGAGATGCCTTCGGCTCGCTCCAGCTGTTCCAGCCGAAGACGATCCAGAACGGAGTCGGGGCGGAGGACGAGAACCTGGCGGTAGAGAGCCACCGCCTCTTCCAGCCGCTCCTGCCTCTCGCGCACGTCGCCAAGCAGGGCGAGGGCCGCCGCATGGGCCGGGGCCTCGGACAGGATCTCCCGGGCGATCCGCTCGGCCTCTTCCTCCCGCCCCTGACTGAGGAGCCGATGGCCTTCGGCCAGATCCTCGGCGAACGAATCCCGAGCGGTGGAGACCGGGGCTGCGTCCTGGGGAGCGTCGCCGGTCTCGGGAGTGTTGGTCAAGTCCTCTGCCATGGATGCCTCTAAGATTCAAGGGGGAGTGTACCGCCCTGCCCTTCAAGGCGAAAGACGGAGTTCCCCCTTCGGTTGGTTCGGCCGGCGGCCGGAGGTCTCAGCCGGAGATGCCGGCCGGTTCCCGGTGCCGCCACCGGACGTCGAGGTTCTTCACCGCCTGGGCTTCGTTCAGCCGACCGACAGGCTGGAAGGTCGGTGCCTGGTGGAGCAGGTCCGGCTCGGTCTCGGCCTCTTCGCAAATCCGGATGAGCGCGTCGCAGAAGGCGTCCAGAGTCTCCTTGGTTTCCGTTTCGGTCGGCTCGATCATCAGGGCTTCGGGCACGATCAACGGGAAGTAGTTGGTCGGCGGGTGGAAGCCGTAGTCGATGATCCGCTTGCTGATGTCGAGGGCGCGGATGCCGTGCTTCTTGTAGGGCTGAGCCGTCAGCACGCACTCGTGCATGCAGGGCCGGTCATGGGCCGGGGGCAGGTGGTTCCGCAGGCGGGCCTGAACGTAGTTGGCGTTCAGCACGGCGTAGCGGCTGATGTCGGCCATCTTCTCCCGTCCGTAGGCGAGCAGATAGGTGAGGGCGCGGACGGCCATCAGGAACTGACCGTAGTGGCCGCTGACCCGTCCGATGGAGAAAGGTCGGTGGAACTCGGCATAGGCTTCGCCGGCCTCATTGCGCAGGATGGCCGGGGCGGGAATGAAGTCGGCCAGCCGTCCCTTGAGTCCGATCGCTCCGCACCCGGGTCCGCCGCCGCCGTGGGGGGTGGAGAAGGTCTTGTGCAGGTTCAGGTGCATGCAGTCGAAGCCGTGGTCACCCGGGCGGGTGGTGCCGACCATGGCGTTCATGTTCGCCCCGTCGCAGAAGACCATTCCGCCGGCGTCATGGACCATCTC
>JAKRSE010000380.1:0-3598 GCA_022402505.1 Fimbriimonadaceae bacterium
AATCGACCGCCGCCTGCCGCCAGCGATGGTGCCGATTGAAGGAGAGCAGGCCGTTCAGGCGGTCATAGGTCGGGGCGATCTCGCCGAACATGCGGCGGACCTGGGCGCGCTTTTCCTCGCCCTCGGCAAGCCAGGGTTCCGGGGAGACTGATCCGGGGGGCGTGGAGCGAGCCATATGCGCTATGCCTGTTCTACCGCGTCCGGTCCTGGGATTTGGAACTTTCAGAAAAAATTGAAACTTAAGGCCGCTCAGCCGACGAACTTGTACCCGACCCCGCGGATGGTGAGAATCCGTTCCGGCCGACCGGGCTCCACCTCGATCCGCTCGCGGAGCCAGCGAATGTGGACATCAACGGTCCGCGAGGTGACGTAGGAATCCTGCCCCCAGACCCGGTCGAGGAGGACCTCCCGGCTGAAGACCTGGCCCGCGTGGCGGGTGAGGAAGGCCAGGAGCGCGAACTCCTTGGGCGAGAGCTGGATGGGGTCGCCGTCCTTCGTCGCCTCGTGGGTTCGCGGGTCGATCATCAGGTTGCCCACGACGATCGGCTCCATCGGCTGATCACCTGAACTTCGTCGGAGCACGCTTCGGACGCGGGCGGCGAGCTCGGCGAGGGAGAAGGGCTTGGTAATGTAGTCGTCCGCACCCAGCTCCAGACCCTGAATCCGATCCTCTTCCTCGGCCTTGGCGGTGAGAAAGATGACCGGGATCTGGCTCTCCTGCCGAATCGTTCGACAGAGCTCGTATCCCGAGCGGCGGGGAAGCATCACGTCCAGCAGGATGAGGTCCGGCTTGACCAGGCGGAAGAGTCGAAGCGCCTCCTCAGCCGATGCGGCGGTGAAGGTCGTATAGCCTTCCCGGCGCATCTTGTGATCCACCGAGTCCAGGATTCCAGGTTCGTCGTCGACGATGAGCAGCTTCATGCAGTGGCGATGATCTCAACATTGGCCCGAGGTACAAGCACCTCCTGGCCGTTGTCAAGCTTCGCCTGCAGCACCCTGACCTCGGCTCCCGATTCCACCGTCATGAGCTGCGCGGGCAGTCCCGTGACGGTGGCCAGTCGCCCGAAGTAGGGTTCGCGAATGACCCGGATCGGCGTCCCAATCGTCAGAATCGAAGGCTGGTGCTCAGGAGCTCCCGCCTCGGTCATCTGATCGGTGGGGACGATGATCTCGGGCCGGATGACCCCGGCTCGGATTTGTGTCGCACCGTTCATGCTGGCGTATTTCCCGTCCAGGGTCGCCAGCAGCTTGAAGGTTCGAGCAGCCATGTCGAGGACTCCAAAGCCCTCCGTCGCCATCAGGGTTGCGCTGATCTCTTCCTGGCCGGTAATGGCCACTCCGATGTCGTAGCCCAAAAACTCGATCAGGTCCACGTCCTTCACGGCGCCGACCACCAGGCCTGCCACCTTGACCTCTTCCGCCCGGCGGAGCGCCGCAAGCGTGATCCCCGAACCGCCGATCAGGATCTTCCCCGTGTCGGTGTCCTGAATGTGCGAGGCGTCCAGCACCTCGTTCGGACCGCTCACCGCCACTCGGACGGTGCCGCTCCTCTCGCCGCCGACCCCGAAGATGCCCTGCACCATCGCCCCGCGGGTCTCGACGACCACTCCCTCTTCCGGAAGGACATCCTTGATCCAGCCCTTCACATAGGCCTTCATCTCCACCGGCCGGCTGGGCTCGCGGATCAACACGTTGCCCGTCACCTGGCTGATCGATTCGATCGTTCCGGTGAAGTCGGCGTGGACCTCTGTCTTGAAGAATCGGCCGAAGATCCCCTTGGTCTCGGCCACCAGTTGGCCCTTCTCCACCGGGTCGCCCTCCTTCAGCCGAAAAATGGCCAGGGCGTCCTTCGGCTCCAGGCCCGTCTTCTCGCCCAGCTTGATTGTCTGGAGCAGACCGGGCAGCATGGCTCGGGCCACCACCGTGTCATGGTCGACCGGATCTCCGGCCTTCACCAACACTTCGCCCTTGATGGGCAGTCGTCGGACCTTTTCGACGAGGGTGTCGGGGCTGACGGTCAATCCTGGGGTGTATGCGCTTCCCACTCTCCGGGTCTCCTTGCTAGGCGGAGAGAGTTTAGCATGACTGCACGAACTTTCAAGCTGCCGGCGGCTCCGCTCGGGAATCGCCCTGCCGATTGTCACCGCAACGGGTTAAACGACTGTTAAGTACCGGGAAGCGGACGCCCGATTCCGCCGCCCGGTACCATTCCACCTGCGTGAAGGCGATCTGCAAGAGCCGGCCGGCTCCCGGACTGGAAGCGGTGGAGGTGGAGGAACAGGCGGTCGGGCCTGGCGAGGTGAAGCTGCAGGTGGAGCGAGGCTCCGTCTGCGGCACCGATCTCCACATCCATCGGTGGGATGCCTGGGCGCAGAGCCGGATTCAGGCCCCAAGAATCATCGGCCACGAGTTCTGCGGCACCGTCATCGAACTCGGAGAGGGAGTCGAGGGGCTGCAGGTCGGAGACTTCGTCGCCTCCGAGAGCCACATCGTCGATCCCGCCTCGCCGGACTACCGTAGCGGTCTGGGGCACGTCGATCGGACGACGAAGATCCTCGGGGTGGATGTCGATGGCGGGTTTCGGCCCCGGGTCGTCATCCCCGCCCTGAACGCCCGTCCGACCCGCGACTCCGTGCCGCGAAGCGTCGCCGCGCTTCAGGACGCCCTGGGCAACGCCGTCCATACGGTGATGGACGGCGAGGTGAAGGACCGGGCGATTCTCATCACCGGTCTCGGCCCCATCGGCCTCTTTGCCGCCGCCATCTGCCTCGCCCTGGGAGCCCGGCGGGTGGCGGCCACCGAGGTCTCCGCCTACCGGATGGACCTCGCCCGTCGCCTTGGGGATGTCCACTTGATCGACCCGCGCCAGGCTGATGCCGAGGCTCGGCTGGCCGAACTGGAGCCGGACGGATGGGACGCCGTGCTGGAGATGTCCGGCCGGCCCGAGGCGCTCGCCCTCGGATTGAGGCGGCTGCGCCCCGGAGGCCGGATTTCGATGCTGGGGCTCTATCCCGACGCCGAGGTCTCCCTCGCCCTGAACGATGCCATCTTCAAGGGGGCCCGGCTGCAGGGGATCGTCGGCCGCCGCCTCTGGCAGACCTGGCACCAGATGGACTGGCTGCTCACCGAAAAGGGGCTGGACGTCTCGCCGATCATCACCCACGAGCTGCCGGCTGCCGAATTTCAGGAGGCCTTCCAGATTCTGGATCGGGGCGAGGCGGGGAAGATCGTGCTGGACTTCACCGACTTCGACTGAGAGATTTGGCCGATTTCGGCCTGATTTTCGAAGAATCTCGAAACCGAGGCTTCGGAATTCGGTCGAACAAGGTGTGGAGAACTCCCGCCCCGTCCGCTCCGGAACCCCCTGGGCAGCGATCCTCTCGCTCCTGTCGGCTCTGGCCTATGGGGTCTCGCCCATCGACCTGATCCCGGACCTCATCCCCCTGCTTGGCTGGGTCGATGACGGCATCCTGATCCCGGCGCTGGTCGCATTCGGCATCTGGAGCATGGTGAAGTCGAGACGCCGCCCCGCCCCGTCCTCCGTCATCGACGTCCCGGCGCGTCAGGACTGATCGGGCCATGCCTCAAGTCAGACTTC
>JAKRSE010000381.1 GCA_022402505.1 Fimbriimonadaceae bacterium
GATCGAATCGAGTCGGACCACCCGGCCGTTCATTCGGCCGCTCTTGTAGATGGCGAGGATGCACTTGAGGGGCTCCAGGGCGTCGCGGCCGGTGATCTCCGGGGCGCGGTTGTCCAGGATCGCCCGGCAGAAGTCCTGAATCTGGAGCCGGTGCTGCTCGCCCCAGATGGCGGTCGGGTCGGCAGCTCCCGTCGCTCCTTCCGGCTTGTCGCCCATCGTGTCCAGCTTGGGCGTTGGCTGCTTCTTGATGCCGCGGCCATAGGGCGAGCCGTCCACGGCCCCTTTCTCGTCGATGTCCCAGACCTTCAGCCGGTCGCCTTCGATGATCGCCGTGCCGAACTCGCCGTGGATTTCCAGCGTCTCGCTGAGGCCGGGGAAGACCGAGGTCGCACCGCGATAGGTGCCGATCGCTCCGTTCTTGAACTGGATGATCGCCGCCAGAACGTCCTCCACCTCGATGTCGTGGGTGAGCGTCCGGAACTGTGCCTGGACCGATTCCACCCCGCCCATGACCCACTGGAGCATGTCCATGTAGTGGACGCCCTGGTTCATCAGGCAGCCGCCTCCGTCGAGCTTCCAGGTGCCGCGCCAGTCGCCGGAGTCGTAGTAGGCCTGGCTCCGGTACCACTTGGTGGCTCCGTCCGCCATCACCATCCGGCCGAACTCGCCGTCGATCACTCCCTGGCGGACCCGGCGGATGTCGTCGGAGAATCGGTGCTGGCTGACGACCGAGAAGACGACGCCGGCCTCTTCGCAGGCGTCCACCATCTTCTTGGCGGCCTGATAGGTGACGTCGATCGGCTTTTCGCTGAGCACGTGCCGGCCGGCCTTCGCGGCGGCGAGCGTGATCCGGTGATGGTCGCCGCTCGGGACGGCCACGGTCACCGCATCGCACTTTTCCAGCAGGGAAGAGAGGCGGGTGAAAGAGGGAACACCATACTTCTCGGAGGCGGCCTTGCCCTTTTCCTTCACGGTGTCGCAGAATCCGACCAGCTCGGCCTCTTCGATTCCTCGGATGGCGTCGGCGTGGGTCGTGTGGATGGCTCCGCAGCCGACGACCCCGATGCGCACTTTGCTCATGGCGTCTGGGTGTCTACCTCAAGCAGCCCTCGCAGTGCCCGCACCGCGACTCCGTAGAGCTCCGGCCCGGCGAATCCGGTGCTGAACTCGGCCTTTGCCAGATGGGGCTCCATGGTGATGGTCCCGCTCCACCCGGCCTGGGAGAGAAGCTGCAGCGACTCGGCGATCTGACCGTCCCCCTCGCCCGCCGGCACGATCACCTTGTCGGAGGCCCGGGCGTCCTTGATGTGGATCGTGTCGAGGTGGGGGATGATCCAGGTCATCCAGTCTTCGGCGGGTCGCTGGTCCACCATCACCGCGTTCGCGAAGTCGAAGACGGCCCGAAACTGCGGCCCGCCGAACCGTTCCAGAAGGCGCCGGGCTCCGGCCGGAAACGCGCCGTAGAACCTCGAGTCGTTCTCCAAAAGAGCGATCAGGCCCGCATCCTCGATCTCCCGAACCTGCGGCGTCATCCACTCGGCGACCGCTTCAAAGTCCTCCTCGCGGTCCGTGCCCGCTACCGAGGGGCTGAAGATCCTGATGCGGTCCGTGCCGAGGGCGAGGGCGGCGGCGATGCTCCGCCGAAGCAGGTCGGCCTGCTCCGGAGCGCGGGCCGGATCCAGCTCGATCTTGTTCACCGGACTCCCGACCGAGGCGATCACCAGGCCTGCGTCTTCGGCCATGGCCCGGATGTCGGCCAGCTCGCCCGGCGTCAGCTCGGTGACGTTCCGGTCATGAGCCGAGCGGATGTCGATTCCGTCGAGGCTCAGGCTCACCGCCGTGGCGATCTGCTCGCGGGGGTCGGCTGATGCCTCGTCGATGAAGCCGGTCAGGCGTCGGCAGATGTCTTGGAGGGCCATGCTTCCGACTTTGGCTCAATTCCGCCTGCAGGGCAAGGCCTGCTTGAATCTTGACCTTCACCCCGGCCACACTCTGCCCCGTGATCGGTCTGAGTGCATTGCTGATGGGGGGTCTGCCTGATCCGACCCCGACGCCGAGCCTGCCGCCCCCGGTCTCGCCTTTCGGGCCGGAGCGCCTGGA
>JAKRSE010000382.1 GCA_022402505.1 Fimbriimonadaceae bacterium
CGGCCTCCGCCACCGTGCTCGAATCGCCTTCGGAGACGGTGCTCCTCGGCCCCAGCCAGAACTGGTTCAGCTGGAGCTCCTGCCAGGCGGCTTCGGGCGGCACCGGTCGGGATCTCGTCTGGAACGTGAGCACCGGCGGCTGGGGCTATGAGCTGTGGGGCGGTCCCAGGGGCGGCTTCAATGGCGGCGCGAACTTCACCTACTCCGACACGAGCGCGAAGTATGCGAAAGTGGTCCAGGGCGGAGACATCGAGTCGGGCAACGTCGGCACCCTCTATGTCGCCTACTTCCCGCAGGCCAAGACCCGCCCGAATGCTTCGACGACCGACGTCTGCCCGGTGGGCCGAGGAAGCGGCCAGGTCGGCTTCTGATGAAGTCCCTCCTGCGGTCGCCGTGGGCCTTGGTTCTCCTTCTCGGCGTCTTCGCGGTCGCTCTCGGCGGCTGCGCGGAGTCGGTGAGCGAAGAGGGCCAGCCCGTGAAGGAGGGCGACTACATGACCGAGCCCGGCAAGGCCAACCAGGCTCCGAACTGATCGCCTGAACCGGTCTAGACATCCCTCCCTCCGGCCTTCGATGGTTTGGAGGGAGGGATGTCGCTTTTGGGGTTGGGGGCTCGTCGCCGACGGGCCGGGTCAGACCGAACCCGCTGGGTGCGACGCCGCCATCAGGCTGTGAGGCGCCCATCGGCCCGTGCTCTCCCGCAGAACGAGAGCGGGCTCCAAGGTCTCCTTGCGAACAGGACCACGGCGCTCTGAGGCCCGGGCCATGACCATCGTGCAGGCCAGGGCAGCCATCTCCTCCAGCGGCTGTCGGACGGTCGTCATCGCGGGATGGGTGAGCGAGAGAAATCCGGGATCGTCGTAGGCCACGAGCGAGAGGGATTCCGGGACGGCAATGCCCATTCTTGAGGCGAGGCTGAGCACGTTCATCGCAAGTTCCGATCCGGCGGCGAGAATCGCCGTGGGGGCCTCCGCGCCGGTCAGGAGTCCGGAGACCTCCTGGAGAGCGGCCGGGTCCAGGTAGCCGGACTCCGTGCCGATGACCACGCGGGACTCCGGAACGGTGAGTCCCCGCGCCTTCATCGCGAACTGGAAGCCCTTCAGGCGATCCACGGTGTTCGAGTCTTCAATCAGCGCTCCCACGAAGGCGATGCGTGTGTGGCCCAGATCCACCAGATGGTTCACGGCGAGGGCCGCTCCCAGGCGGTTGTCGCTGTCCACCGCGTCCAGGCTGCCCTTTTCCCAGGACGAGCCGAGAATCACGACGGGCGCCCCGGCGGCGGTCGCCGATGCGAGTCGCTGTGCGGCGGGCCGGTCGGGGTTCAGGGCGATCACGACGGAGTCCGGTGACGACGGCAGGGCTTCGATCGTCTCGGGGTCCATCTCTCCCAGATCCACGCGGATGTTGAGGTTTCGGAAGAACTCCAAGACTCGCCAGTAGAGGGTGCCGTAATAGTGGTCTTCCTGCAGTCCGTAGGAGGCGGCCTGCTTGACCAGGATCAGACACCTGCGGACCGTGTCGTCTGCCTGTTCGGCAAGAAAGGTCCCTCTGCCTTTCTCCCGCAGGAGCCGGCCTTCGGCGACGAGGCCCAAAATGGCCTTGTTGGCCGTCATTCTGCTGACTCCGAGGGTGTCGGCGATGTCCACTTCGCTGGGAATCGGCTCGCCGGATTCCAGTTCGGAGACGTGAAGGAACTTCAGAAGGCGCTGCCGCACCTGAAGGTGAGCGGGGACGGAGGAGGCGCGGTCCACCGGAGGGCCAAGCAGCCGTAGCGATGAGTTCCTGCGCTCCACATCTCAGTATAGACAGGACCTGAGCATGGTCGCAAGGCGACTCGTCACAAAGGGGTTGCGAACTGCGGAAAGTTCAGGTTCCGGCCCCGCCCAATCGTCGGATCAGGGGCCTGGAGGAGTTCGGGCCCGGTGAGGGAGATTGGTCGGGATGACTGGATTCGAACCAGCGACCTCCTCGTCCCGAACGAGGCGCTCTACCAAGCTGAGCCACATCCCGACGACGTGGAGATGAAAGGATACCTGGGGCCGGGATGGGTCCGGGACCGGGCCGGGTTCGCGGCCTCACTCCGCGGGGTGGTCTGCCCGTTCCCGCGGCCCGGCGGGCGCCCTTCCGGCATAGAGCCGGATGCCTCTCGAGGCGACCATGGAGCCGAGTCCGGCCATGACGACGAGCAGGATGATGCGGATGAGGAGACCGAGGCCGTTGACCGCGAGCCGATTGAGGTCGAGGGGCTGTCCTTCCTCGAATCCCAGCGCTTCGGCGGGCGGGGTCTGAACCATCTGCCAGGTCAGCCAGAAGGCGAAGAGGATGAGCCCGACTCCCACCAGGAAGGTCAGGAGCCCCAGGGCGATTCCCGGACGGTCGGCCGAGCGGCTGGGCACAGGGGGCAAGGATACCGCCCTCAGCGGTCGGAAAGAAGAAGACGGCGGCGGTCGACACTGCGGTGTGCCGGTCCGCCGCCTCCACTGATTCACAGAGTGAGTCGTTTCCTCGCCCGTGATGTCAGGCGGACGGGGAGTCTGGTTTGGTCGGAGCATAGGCCGAAACCGATGCGGAGGAGCTTGTCGGGCCTCGGGGGAACCACCAGAAGCATGCGACTCTGCCGCCCTGGTACCGGGGTCGATTCAAGAAGTCATCGAACGATTCCTTCTCCGGCCATTCTGGGACCGGTCCCTTGTATCAGCCGGCGGAGTTAGCTGTCGGGTTCGGGCCGGGACGCCCGTCCGAGCTTGGCCCCAGAGGACCGCTGCCCGGATTCACCCCCATCGTTGGATTTGGGTCCTCCGCTGCCGGTCGCCCGGCATTAGGCTGGGAATCGCAGTCGCCTGCGATGTGTTGAAGAGTCTGGCCGGATTGTCGACCGCCCGTCAAGGGTCCTGCGGCATGGCCGGCTGGGAATTGCCGAAACGACCGCAATTCAAGTAGCATTCAACTGCGGGTCTTTTCCCGCTGCCCAAAGCCGTGCACTCATGAAGTGGATCTCCTCCATCCTTGCCGCCTCCCTGGCCGTTCTCGCGTGCACTCAGGCATTTGCTCAACAGGCGGAAGGGGCCGATCGGCCGGTGACGGTCAATGTCTGGGGACTGGGGCAGAGTCCTGACGACAAGGGCCTGGCCGACACTCTGCGCGAGTTCGAGCGGCAGAATCCGAACATCCGGGTCCGCCCCCTCAGCATGGGCGCCGGCGGCATGAACCCCCAGAAGCTGATGACGGCGATCGTCGGCGGGGTTCCGCCGGACATCGTTCGCCAGGACCGCTTCAACATCAGCGACTGGGCGGCCCGCGGGGCATTCCGGTCTCTGGACGACCTGATCGAGCGCGATCGAGCCACCGATCCCCGGACCCCGACGCCGGACCAGTACTACCCGGCCGTCTGGGAAGAGGCTTCGTACAACGGCAAGGTCTACGGCATCCCGATCGGAGCGGACAACCGGGTGCTCTACTGGAACCGTGAGGTCTTCCGGGAGAAGGCGGCCGAGCTCAGGGCGGCGGGCCTCGACCCGAACCGGGCCCCCCGCACCTGGAGCGAGACCCTCGCCTACTCCCGTGTCCTCACCGAGTTCAATCCGGATGGAACCCTGAAGCGGGCCGGCTTCCTGCCCAACTTCGGCAACAGCTGGCTCTACATGTTTGCGTTCCAGATGAACGCATCCTTCCTGAGCGAAGACGGCCGGACCTGCACCCTGCACACGCCGGAGAGCGAGGCGGCCCTACGCTACATGCTGGAAGGCTATGAGATCGTCGGGGGATTCCAGAAGGCCGACCGCTTCCAGTCCACCTTCCGCGGGGCCGAAAACGACCCCTTCCTGACCGGCCAGGTCGCCATGGTGATCAACGGCGACTGGGTCATCAGCGGCTACTTCCGCTACAAGCCGGGCCTCGACTTCGCCACCGCCCCCGCCCCGGTGCCGGACGACCGATTCCACCGCCGCGGCGCCTTCGCCAACGAACCGGACCAATACATCACCTGGGCCGGCGGCTTCGCCTACGCCATTCCTCGCGGGGCGAAGAACGTGGAAGAGGCCTGGAAGTTCATCAAGTTCATCACCAGCACGGAAGGGCGCAAGCTCTCCATGTCGGCCCAGCAGAAGTTCGAGCAGCAGCGAGGCCGGCGGTTCATCCCGGGAATCAGCGGCCATCGGGAGACGAACCGGATCATCCGCGAGCGGTACGCAACCCTGGATACGCCCTTCGACCAGGCCCTGCGAACGCACGTCTCGATGATGGACTTCGCTCGGATCCGGCCGGCCACCTTCGCCGCGCAGGCCTTGTGGGACAACCACGTTCGGGCGGCGGACCGGGCGCTTCGCGGCTTCGACACTCCGGAAGACGCCCTCAAGACGGGAGCGGCTGCCGTCCAGCGGCTCCTGGATGAAGAGTTCGAGAAGGAGAAGTATCCGGAGGTGAATCTGGCGGTGCCGGTCTGGATCGGCATCGGTGCGATCGGTCTGGTGATCTTCGGCTTCCTGGGCTACGTCTTCGCCTATCGCCAGGGGCCGCTGGGCAAACGGGAGACCGCCTGGGGATACCTCTTCATCTCGCCTTGGATCCTGGGCTTCCTGATCTTCACCATCGGCCCGATGGTGGCGTCGCTCTTCTTCGCCTTCACCCAGTACAACGTGCTGACCGAAGCCCGCTGGGTGGGCTGGAAGAACTTCGACGACGTTCTGAATGTGGACCGCGACCTTCTGCTGAAGGCGTTCGGGAACATCGGCTACCTCGCCTCCCTGGGAATCCCGCTCGGCCTGGTGACGGGTCTGGGGATCGCCATGCTCCTCAACGCCGACATCAAGGGGATGCGGTTCTACCGGACCGCCTTCTACGTGCCCACGGTCGTCCCCGGGGTCGTCTCGATCATTCTCTGGATGTGGCTGCTGAATGCAGACCCGAACCGCGGCTTCTTCAACATGCTCTGGCAGAACAGCTTCAGCCAGTGGTTCGGAACGCCGACCCCCAACTGGTTCGGCGACGCCTACTGGACCAAGCCGGCACTCATCATGATGGGGCTCTGGGGAGCGGGCGGGGGCATGATCCTTTGGCTGGCCGGCCTCAAGGGCATCCCGAAGACCCTCTATGAAGCCTCGTCACTGGACGGCGCGAATCCGAACCAGCAGTTCTGGAACGTGACGATTCCGATGCTTTCGCCGCTGATCTTCTTCAACCTGGTGATGGGAGGAATCGGCGCGGTTCAGATGTTCGACAACGTGTACATCATCACGGGCGGGCAGGGGTCGGGTCCGGATGACTCGCTTCTGGTTCCCGTGTACCAGCTGTTCATCAACGGCTTCACCTACTTCCGCATGGGCTATGCCAGCGCCCTGGCCTGGGTGATCTTCGTGGTGGTTCTGGCGATCACCGCCGTCCAGTTCCTTCTCTCCCGCCGCTGGGTCCACATGGAGACCGACAAGTGATCAACGCCGAAGTCCTCTATCTCATCGGAACCCTTTCGCTCTTCGCCGGGGTCTTCGTTCTCTTTCTGGCCGCCATCAAAGGGATCCGCCTGTGGCTGGCGGTCGATCCCGAGCGGCCTTCGCTCATCAAGGGCATCCGCGGCAATCTGATCCTTGGCGGACTCCTCGTCCTGGTCTTTGTACTTCTGCCGATGGATTCCGGCCGAGAGACGGCCAAGGGGGTCACGGTCCCGGTCGTCTGGGTGCTGATGTCCTTCCCGGGCTGGCTCACCCTCTTCTCCGCCTTCATGGTGGT
>JAKRSE010000383.1 GCA_022402505.1 Fimbriimonadaceae bacterium
CCATTGAGAGCCTAGTGTATCTGATCAAGCTCCGGCCGCTGATCTCAGCGGAAATCGAATGGTCCAGGGCAATGGGAGAAGTGTATCTGATCAAGCTCCGGCCGCTGATCTCAGCCCTGCCGCCATCGCTTCCACTCTGGAGCGGAGTGTATCTGATCAAGCTCCGGCCGCTGATCTCAGCCTGACTTTCCAGCCCGGGACGGTCATCGCAGAAGGGGCTCCCTCATCCGACCAGCGGCCTGAGCACTTCATGCAGCTTGAGCATCCTCGACCTCGCCATCCTCAGCACGTCGTCATAGGACATTGGGTAGGTCGTAACAATGGGGTTCGCTTTTTGGTCGCTGACCTCCTGCCCGGGGTCGACCGACCCGCCGATCACGAAGACCGCAAAATGCGTGGCCGAAAAGTCACACACTTTGCTCATGAACAGGTCGACAGCATACTGCTTTCCTTGCCCCATATCCTTCCAGCTGATGGACTTGGACGGCCGCTTCAGCTCCAAAATCGTGACCCAACGAACAGCCGGGGCGCCGCGGCTGTCTGCCCCGGGCCCCTCGCAGTGCTTGACCGTGAGACTGGCCTGATCCTCACCTCGTCCGGCCAACAGAATGTCAGGACGGTTTCTGCCTCCCTTGATCATCTCCTCCCCGCCAAACTGCTTCTTCACGATCTGATTCAGGCTCTCATTGGATGAGTAGTGAAAGCCCTCGAACTCTGGCCCGAAGGCCCAAAGAAGGTCCTCCATGACCGGATGAACGCCCTGCAGCTCGAGGGTCTTCGGATCCCGAATCCGCTCCTCAAGCGAACGGATCACGGCGAGCCGCCGTTCGACCTCCTCAAGTGCTGCCAGGACGCTCTCGGATCCATAGGATTGCAGCAGCTGAACCATCCGGTCCATCTGGCCGCTCTCCATCGCAGCCAGGATGTCCAAGAAGGCATACTTTGTAGAAGCCCGCTCCATCTTGGACAGGATCACTCCGATCTTCTCGACCGCTTCCGGCTTCAGGCTGGGGCAGTCTTCTTGAATCTGTCTGACCGTGCTTTCCCAACGAGTCCAGTAGACGCTGTCCTCGTCAAGCCCGGAAGCATCGGCCGCCGCCGCCCGGGATCGCTCGCGAGCATCGGCACGGGCCTGCATGCGCTCTTCATGCGTGGCCTCATAGACGGACCGAAAGAATGCTGATGATGCTGATTTCCAGTCATCCGTCTCCCGGAATCCGGACCAATCCGATCGGACGGAATCCCGAAGATGATCCGCCTTGACAATGAAGACAAGCCTTCGGCCACTCTTGGTCCTCCCATCGATCTTCTGCTCGTCCGGAACATGCCTGGGCAAATCCCAGGACACCGGCCCGACGAGCTTCCCATTGACGTGCCAGGCGACGCCCTGAAACTCGGTGTCCTTCGACCAAATGTCCGTCTCGATCCGGACGACCTGTAGAGATTGGCCGCCAGGAACGGGAATGGAAAAGCTCTCCTTGTGCTCCTCGGGGACGTCGCCCAGGGCAACCGGCTCGCCGTTCACCCGGATCAGGAAGCCTGTTCGGCTCAAGAACCGCTCTGCCAGCCTCCGGCGAAGGCCGGCAACAGTCATGCCCCGCGCCTGGTTCACATGAAAACGAATGAGAACCCCTGAGGGCCCGCGGTCAGCGGCCTCCTCTGTCAGGGCCTCGACCACGAATGGCGCATCTTTGCCCTCGAGCCGCCTGATCTGGGCCCTGATTCTCCTGCCCAGTTTTGAGGAGTCCACGAAGTAGACATCGCCAAAGCAGAACGGCGCGAATCGACCGACCCCGTTCTGGCCGAAGGCAATCCTCCCGGTCACCCCCGAGCCTTCGACCACATCGGCCAGGTCCGTCTGCTGCTGGCGGCGGTTGTAGGCAACCTCGACCCACCTCTTTGCGAACTCTTCCCGGGTAAGCCCCACACCGTTGTCGCGAATGCTGAACCACTGGTCGACGAGGCCCTCCCACTCAATATCGACCCGCGTCGCTCCGGCGTCATGCGCATTCGAGACCAGCTCTGAAACCGCAATGCTTGGATCAAGAATGATCTGCCCCACCAGCTGCTCAAAGGCGCGTGAGGCAAACCTCGGTGAGACCGGCTCATCGGGAAAGAGGACACCTGAGCCAATTTCAGCCATACTGCCAGATCTCCCCTGTGGGGAGGATACCCGGAGTTTTCTCACCCTGCGCCGGTGTGGTGGAGATCTCCTGCCCGACCCAACCCCGCCCCCTTACTCCCGGTTCAACTCAACCGGAGTGACCCGCAGCGTCGCCGGCAACGGCCGAAAAGCCCTCTCGCTGAAATCGAACCTCTCAGTCCGCGTACTCGGCCGAAACCACCCGGGCCCGAATCCTCGCGACGTCGCCTCGACCGACCTCAAACGGCCCGGCCGTGGCCGTCGTGGCCTCCCCGGCCGCCAGGGAGTAGCCGTAGGCCGCCTCATCCGTCCCCAGCAGCCGACCGTCCAGCCGGAACTCCGTCACGATCCCCGTCACCGGCCGATCCCCGCCGACCTTGATCGCATACGACACCAGCCGCACACCGGCAGGCACATGATCCGCCGTGTTGTCCTCGATCCCCGAGACGCTCACCACCTCCCGCGCAGGCGGGCTCGGCTTCGGCGGCGTCGCCGGCGGCTGCACAGGCGGCTTCGCCCCGACCGTCAAGTCGATCACCGGCGGAGCAGGCGGAGCCTCCTGCGCCTCCGCCTCGGCCCTCACTGCCGGCTGGTTGCGCCAGGTCTCCATCACCGAACCTGCCATCCCGGCCAGGAAGAGGAACGCAAGAAGCACAACGCCGCCGAGCATCAATGCCTCCGGCTTGATCTTCTTCTCCCACATCGGCTTTGCCGCCTCGGCCCGGGCCTCCACCTCCCGCTGCCTGGCCTCCTTCTCCCGAATCTGAGCCTCCAAGTCCCGCTCCCTCTGCCGAAACTCATCCGCCGCCTCGGCCGACATCTCCCCGGCCCGCCCGCACTCCATCACCTCTCGAATGTGCGGAATCAGGGCCGCCGAAACGGACGTCAACTTCAGTGCTCCGCCGGAGGTTCCAATGGTCACGTTCCCAAGCGCCCCCACCTGGTTGGCCGCGAACATGGTCACATCCTTGTAATCAAAGGAAACACCCATCTGATCGGTCACGACCGAGGTCACCGCCTTCGCCGCGAACACGATCCGGCGATCCGTAAGAGCCAACAGGCCGAACATCTGGCCGTTCAGTCCAGTGCTCAGGACCGCAATCGTCTCGCCTGGCCTCAATGATTCGGCCAAAAGGGGCAACAGGGGCCGAATCTTGGGCCCGAACCAGTACGCCCCCTCATTGGGCCACCCCTGCAGTTGATCCTCCAACTCGGCCAAGGACATCGGGCCAAACCTGCTCATGATCCGACTATATCACCCGCTTGGCGAATCCGGCGACTTTCCGGGTGGACCCTTGGCCTGCTCCTCTCGCTCCTTGGCCTCACGGACCAGGATGTCTATGAGCCGGGAGATCGGTGCTCCTGTCGAATCTGAGCGATTCTGAAGCCACTCCCAGGTTTCCGGTGCCACAGAAATCGCCCGAGTCTTCCGCACTCTACCGGTGGGCTTTCGTGGCATGCGATAAAGTGTACCCACGTCTTGAGAAAAAGTCCCGGCAGTCATTGACAAGCCCATAAACGCATGGGCATAATCAATTCAGCCGACTAGAAAGCCCCCGCATCTGTTACGAGCAGATCGGAGGCGCGGTCGGCCCCTCTAGTACAGGGGCACAACATGCAGAAGGTACCCGAACCCACGGCAGGCGACGTCGCCTCCGTCTTCATCAACACCCTCGGCGCCAACCGCGCCCACGTCCTCTCCGCCCACACCTGCGACCGGGGCGCGTGTCGGGTCTTCGTCGTCGGCCACGGCCTCAGCGACGTCATCCTCACCGTCGACCTCAACCACAAGAACGCCCCCGGCAGGTACGGAGTCTGGGTCGACCGGCTGAGTGGCGATGTCTTGAACATGCTCAAGTCCTCCGCCGAGGTCTTCCGCTCCCAGATGGGGCTCACCTGGGACCACCCCCTCCGCATCGACCTCGTCCTCGACGAAGGGAACATCATCCTCGCCGCCGTCGACCTCGCCCACGCCTGGACCGACCCCGCCTACGCCCTGGAGGGCTTCACCTCGTGAACGCCCCGTTCCCGCCGATCTCTTGCGCCGAGATGGCCCTCCTCCTCCGGCCTTCGTGTGAGCCCATTCACTCGCATCGGCTGCCGGAAGACTGCCTCGAACCCCGCTTTGCGCTCTACGCCTGGTTCCTCCACGACGAGACCGCAGAACTGTTCATCGAGAGCAACGACGCCCACTGGTTCACCGCGCACATCTGCCCGACCCCGGACTACGAGGGCCGACAGAGTCGCCTGACCGCCGCCCTGCTGGAGACCACCAGGCAGAGCCGCCTGATCTTCGTCGAGCTCCAGGAACGCCGACCCGCCGCCCCGACCGCTTCGGACGAGGAGGTGGCCTGATGGACGGCTCCCGCCTCGCCGACTGCCCGCAGATCCACCGCTGGGGATTCCGCATGACCCTCATCCTCCTGGGCGTCATGCTCGGCGTCTACGCCACCCGCTCCCACGACTGCGGCCGCTGGTCCATCCCCATGGCCGAGTGCCGCCTGGAGGTCGTCCGATGATCCTCGAACTCGGCCCCGCCCTCATGGTCCAGAGCGACGGCAACGGCGGCATCGGCGCCTACGCCAAAACCGACCAGGACGCCGCCGCCTTCCTCCTGGCCAACCGCGCCCTCTGGGCGCCCGTCATCCGAACCCGGTTCACCCTGGAAGAGGAACGCCGCACGAACGAACCCAGCGTCGCCCGCGATGTCATGACCAGGCACGGCCTGGGCGAAGTCCACTTCGCCATGCTCCGCCCCAGGTCCATCCGCGCCGTCGCCGTCCACGCGGCCGAGAGCGCCCTGGAGGCCTCCCGATGATCCGGCCCGCCGACTTCGAAGCCTGCGGCGACCGCACCTACTGCGACAACGGCGGGCACTGGTTCGCCGCCCGCGACGGCCTCCTCAAGGACGTCGAAGGGTGCGGAAGCGACATCTTCTGCCTCGAGTGCGCCGAGCTCTGCGCCCTGGACCCCGCCGGGTGCGACGTCACCGAAGAGCAGGCCGCCTCCCTCACCCGGGCCCTCGAAGCCCACCACCATCTCTTCGGAGACCGAGCGGAGGCCGGACGATGACCCGAATCGCCGAAGGCCTCCGGGAAGCCGCCGCCACCCTCGACGAGGTCAGCGAGACCCTCGAAGGCGCGGCCGCCGAGGCCCTCACCGCCTTCGATCTGGCCCCCGGCATGGACCCGGACGACCAGACGACCGCCTGGACCATCCTCCGCCCCCTCCTCCGGGAGATGGGCGACCTCGCCGCCCGCGCCCGGCTCGCCGCCAAGGACTGCGACCTCGCCGCCGCCCGGCTCGACTCCCGCTCCACCGACCGACGCCCCTCCCGCATGGAGGCCGCATCATGAACACCAAGAACCCTCTCAAGCTCTACCAGATCACCCTCAACCCGACCCGGCCGGACCGGGAGGCCATCACCCTCTACATGTTCTCCGAATCCGAGGCCCGCGTCCGCGAGATCGCCGACCGCCACCTCCCA
>JAKRSE010000384.1 GCA_022402505.1 Fimbriimonadaceae bacterium
GAATTGGCCCGCCGGATGGAGTTCGATGCCCGAGGCTCGGACCTTGAACTGAAGTTCGTGGATCGGGAGGACCGGGTCGGCCGGGGCGGCGACCATTCGCCCTTCGCCCGGCGAGGCATCCCCGCCATCCGCCTGACCGAAACTCTGGAGCACTACGGCCGCCAGCACAGCGACCAGGATCTGCCGGAGCACGTCTGCTTCCAGACGGTGGCTCAGGTCGGAGGCATCCTCGGCTGCACGGCCGCCGGGCTCTCTCTGGCCGGCGATCCGCCTCCGGCAGAGCTCGCGCCCGGCCAGGCCCTCTCGGCGAGGATTCGGATCGATTCCGACTCCCGAACCGAGGTCTGGATTCGGCCGACCGATCAGGTCTGCTGGACGGAAAAGAGGGTCGGCGAGCCGGGCGAAGAGGTCCTGCTGGAGGGGATCTCTCCGGACGACTTCTTCATCGGCGTCTCAGCCCCTGGCGGGGTGCCGACGGTCCTCAATCCTTGACGGGGTACGGCCTGAGATGGCGGACGACGGCGTCCTTCAGGCCGATCTCATCGACGGCCGGAGCGAGTGAGAAGGCGCCGTTGTAATCCGGGTCCTCGACCATGGCCCATTGGCCGGTCAGGTGCCCCTTGTTCCAGAGCCCTCGGTACTCGAAGAGACGGACCGGGAAGATGTAAACCTTGAACCAATGGACGCTGTTGGTGTGCGAGTGGTAGGAGCCGAGGATGACGAAGTCGCCGTCCTTGTCGTGCCCTCGGCCGCGGATCACCCCGAAATCGAACCGGAGATGGAGCACTTCCCGGCCACCGCCGCTGCGATCCTCGTAGTCCCCGACCCATTCGCCCGTCTCGTCTTCCAGAGTCAGGACCCCCTGATCTCGGTAGGCGGCATAGGCCTCGGGAGTCATGTCGGGAGCGCCCGGGAGACGCCGGTGAACCCTCCGGCTGAGGGTGTTCCGAACCTCTTCCGACCAGATCTCGAATCGACCGCCATGCTTCCGGTCGGCCGAGGACCAGAGGCCGACGCACCGACTGCCATTCCAAAACCCGTGGGCGTCTGCGGGAAAGAACCTCTCGTCGCTCCCCTCAAAGGTCAACCGGCCGACGGAGGTGAAGGTCGATCCCTGCCATGCCAACTCGAGGGATGGACTGGAGGCCCCGGCAGACGACCGAAGAAACCCCTCGACCAAGTGAATCTCGGTCGAGAAAACCCGCCACTCATCAGAATCTGCCAAGAGGCAGACCACTTTTCCCTCAAGATAGTCAAAACTCATGCCAAATGGCCGGCAATCCGACCGGGCCGTAGGGTACCCAGCCGCCTCCCCCTGTGATCCGGACGGGATTGATGCCAAGATGAGTTTGAGATGAGCGTCAAAATCATCGGTCGTTCGATTCCGAATCTGCCGTGGGAAGATCGGCAGGCCCCCACTCAATCCCCCGTCTGGCGTTATTCGAAGAATCCGATCATCCCCCGGGACTTGATCCCCACCAGCAACTCCATTTTCAACTCGGCAGCCATCGATTTTGAAGGCGCCTTTGCGGGAGTCTTCCGCTGCGACAGCACCCGGCGGCAGATGCTGCTCCACGCCGGCCGGAGCAAGGACGGCTTCAACTGGGAGATCGAGCACGAGCCGATCCAGTGGATCAAGGACGACCCCGAAGTTGAAGACCCGCCCTACCTCTACGACCCCCGCGTCGTCTGGGTGGAGGACCGCTACTGGATTCAGTGGTGCAACGGCTTCCACGGCCCCACCATCGGCCTCGGCTACACCAAGGATTTCAAGGAGTTCCACCTGCTGGAGAACGCCCTGCTTCCCCACAACCGGAACGGCGTCCTCTTCCCGCGGAAGGTCAACGGAAGCTACCTGCTGATGAGCCGCCCCAGCGACAACGGCCACACCCCGTTCGGCGAAATCTTCATCAGCCAGAGCCATGACATGATCCATTGGGGCCGCCACCGCTGGGTGATGCGCCCGCAGGAGGCCTGGGAATCGCTGAAGATCGGCGGCGGCCCCGCCCCGATCGAGACCACCGAAGGCTGGCTCGTCTTCCACCACGGCGTGCTCCTGAGCTGCAACGGCTATGTCTACAGCTTCGGCGCGACCCTGCTCGACCTGGAGAAGCCCTGGATCGTCCGCAAGCGCTGCAAGCCCTACCTGATCAATCCGCGGGAGACCTACGAGTGCGTGGGCGACGTTCCGAACGTCACCTTCCCCTGCGCCGCCCTGGCCGACGCCGACACCGGCCGGATCACGATCTACTACGGCTGCGCCGACACCGTCACCGGCCTCTGCTTCACGCAGATCGACGAGCTGATGGAGTTCGTGGACAAGAACTGCTGAGGGTGGCTCGGGGTGGTTTGGGATGGCTCGTGTCTCGGAGCCTGGGGAATCTCGGAATCGGGCAACGAGCCACCCCCGCCCCAGGTTGAGTGAGGTGCCGACGCTGCGTATGCTGCTCGCCGGCAGTCGATCCAGAGCCTCCTTCCCAAGCCTCCCTCAGCGAGCCTGGAACCTCCCCGGCCTCATTGACCGCCGCCGGGCCTGGGCCTTCCGGGCCCGGCCCTGGCGGCATCCGGCCCCAAGCCGCCATACTCAAGCTTCGCCTGCCCCGGTGGTCTAGCGGTTTAGGACGCCTCCCTTTCACGGAGGAAATCGCGGGTTCGAATCCCGTCCGGGGTACCAGATCAGTTCGGCCCCGGTGGAAACCGATCGGCCGGGTGGAGCCGGGCTTCCTCAGCTTCCAAGAAGGGAAAAGCGCACGTCTGCCGTCATAATCCCGAGGCATGAGCTCAGAATTCCATGAGCGACCAATGGTCGTTCGCCTCAAGCGGATCTTCGGCGACCCCGTTCCACCGAGTCGCGTGACTCAAGAGCAATTCGACGGCGCCCAGGTCGACCTCGAAAGAACTGCCGGCAAACCTTGGCACGAAATCGACCAAAGCGACTATTGGCACTATCTCAACGATTTGTGTTACGTCGACTTGCAGCAGGATCTCTTCGATTACCTGTTTCCAGCCTTCTTGATTCGATGGTGGGAGGGGCAACTCAGCCGGCAGGGGGGGCCAGAATCAGAGAGCGATTTCTATCGTGCGGTCGATCGCGGTGAGTTGCTTACCAAGATGATGAGCGAGACTCGGAGGGAGCTCGTCTTGGATTGGATCACGGACGCATACATCGAGGGTGTGGACGCCTGGAGCAACCACCTTTCGGTTGGCTATGTTCCAGAAGGCCCGGACGATCTTCACGGGCCGCTGTCGAGTTTCAATGCGCTAGGCCAGTCCATTCCGGTGATCAAAGAGATCCTGTCCCGTCTGGAGGATGTGTCAACGATCGGTCGTGCCCAGTGGTGGCTTGTTTTTGCCGCAGGTCTCGTGTGGAATGAGAACGAGTGTCCGGCAATACCGAAATGGGCCCCAGGCCGCGGAGGCGGCGGAGTGTACATCACGATGTCCCAGGCATCGATCTACGACCATGGCTTCCTGCCAGAGAATCTGCAGGCATTTCGAAGTCGTGTGAGTTGCGCAAAGGTGACCAGGTTGCTCGAGCAATGCACTGCCCTCATGCCATCAGTCCCTCATGGTGCATGGGCCCAAGCGACATTAGAGGAACTTTTGAGCCGCCCCCAGAGAATTGAGGCTCGACTTGCCAAGCTGATTCAATACTATGAATTGCCCGATCTTGGGGGTATCGATGGAATCGGTACCTTTGAGTAGCCTTTCGGGCACCAAGGCGCCTCAGTGTGCACAGCGCGGGGTGCGAGCGTTGGGGTTCGCTTCGGCCATCCTGCCTTTTGGGTAGTCAGGGCCAAGTTTGGTGTTCCGATCCGGCCCTTCCGGATCAGTCCTCCATTCGACGAGACCCCAGAGGCTGCTCGAACGCGCACCCGACGACTTAGCCGCAAAGGCGAAGACCGATCGTCCCTCAACTCCGGCCCCCCGCGTCGCCAACTGCGAAAGCACGGAGTCGCGTGCACGGTGTCTTGAGGAGGACCTGCTTCACGGACCGGCTCCACCGCCGAAGGCGCGTCTGGCCTCTTCAAGGGTCAGCCGGCCGTCGCCGTTCTGATCGGCGGAGCTGATCCTGGACCAGAAGGCGCCCGCCTCCGCCTCCGTGACAAACCCGTCCTGATTTCGGTCCAGACGACGGAAGGTGGCTTCAACGCCGGCTCCGGCCCCTGCCCCACCCGGCCGACGGCGGATCCCTGGGCCCGACTCCCCTGGCTTCTCACCCGGGATGATGTATTCGATGTAGCCCAGGTGCATCTCGTCGTAGGTCTGCGCTCCCCATCGAACCGTCCTGGTGTGATCCGGATTGGCCGGGTTGTCCTCGCTGTTGTCGTACCAGGCGGTGAACTTCAGGGTGTCGCCGGCAACGACCTTGCGGGGCGTCTTCAGAACGTAGTTGAGCTGCCAGTTGAAGTCATAGCGGGGCACGTCCAGGAGAACCTCCGAAGCTCCATTCGACATCAGCTCGTATCGGGCGGCCGCCCCGCGCACGTGCATGTGCGGCAGGAAGGAGAGAATCTCCACCTCGCGAGGGACCGAGAGCTGGGCCTCGACCTGGTGCCTCTTTGCGCCCGGAGGGATCGCAAAGCGAAGGTTCGCCAAGCTGGCCGTGTGCACCTCGCTGGTCACCGGCTCCTTGGCAAAGATGAACCCGATCTTCGTCTGGTCCGTGGTCTCGCGGCCATACGGCGTGTAGTGGAGCTGGAACCGGAGAACCGCTCCTTTCGGAATCCGTTTGGCGAGCCCCTTCGGATAGGTCAGGGCGCTGTTGCCGGGGACGTAGATTCCAAAGAAGCCGCTCAGTTCGTCGGCCGTTTCCGGATCGACATCCTGGCGGGCCCGCCGCCCGATGGCGGAGTCCGGGGTGCGGACGAAGACGAGGACGTGATGGACCGCTCGGCGGTCGCCTGGGATGACCTCGATCTTCTCCACCCACTTGTCCTCGTCAAAGCCCGTCGGCACGCTGATGTTCACATACGGCATCACGCCGGACTCCTGAATCTGCACGGGCTCGGGGAGCTGGAAGACGGCGTCGGGCTTCCCGATCGTCCAGCCGGATTCGAATGCGAGGGGCTGCGGGGCATCCTGGGGATCGCCCTTGGGCATGCCCCCTGCCACCCACTGCTTCAGCGCGGCCTTGTCTTCATCAGGCAGAGACATGTCGTTTCGCCACGGTCCGCCCTCAGTCGCAAACCAGGGGGGCATGATCCCCTCCTCCACGACGAACTCAAGCATCCTGGCTCTCGACCTGACCGCCTCGTACCCGTCGAGCGAGAACGGGGCGACTCCTCCCGGGCGATGACACGACATGCAGCTCCGCTGAATGATGTGCTGAATTCTCCCATGGAAGGTCGGAACGGACGGAGCGGTTGCCGCGACCGGGGGATTCAACAGGCAGCCCGGGGCTGAGGTCGCGGGCACCTTCACCTCGCGGCCCGCCAACACGGCGTCAAGGGCGTCTACCAGGTAGCGGTTTTGGGGTTTCGGCAGAGCTGCGCCAATCGAGTACTGATCATCGACCGCCCCCCGGTAGACGAGTCTGCCGGCCCGATCAAGAACAAACGTTTCGGTCGTCGTCTTCGCCCCCAGAGCCTTGACCCAGAGTCCCTTCGGGTCGTGGACATAGGGAGAATCCAGTTTCAGCCGGGAAACCAG
>JAKRSE010000038.1 GCA_022402505.1 Fimbriimonadaceae bacterium
AGGACCGAAGGAGCGAGATCCGTATAGGGACTGAACTCAGTCCCTTGCAAGAATCGACTCGTCGTTCCACTTCCACATCGTCCAGGCGATGCATGCTGCTCCGATGGCCGCTCCGACCAGAATGACCTGGAGATCCAGGCCGAAGTCGGGGCGGTCCTTCATCGCCTGACCGAGTGACACGGCGGCATTCAGAACGGGAGTCCAGCGAACCCATGCGCTGCTCTCTTCACCCATGATCCCGATGAACTGGCTCATCGCCGCGGGCATCATCACCAGAAAGCTGATGAGAGAGAGATAGGTCTGCGCCTGTCTCATCGACCTCGCCATGGAACTCACGGCGAGCATCATGCCGGAATACATCAAGACCAGGGAGGTCAGCACGATCAGGAAGGAGACGATGGAGGCGGGCGAGAATCTGGCGAGGAATCCGTCTCCGGAGAAGAGGTTGGAGAGCGCGAGGCCGACGATGCTCATCACCCCGGAGAGCAGGCAGATGGTCCCGAGGCTCATCAGCTTTCCCCAGACCAGGCTGCTGCGCGAGACCGGGGCGAGAAGGAGGGTCTCCAGCGTCCGCCTCTCCTTTTCACCGGCGACGTGATCGGCGGCCTGGCTCAGACCGCCGTAGAACGCCCAGAGCACGACGAGGTAGGGGATGAGCAGCAACAGAGGTGAGGCGCTGACCCCGGAGGCCTTGGAGACATCCTCATCGGAAACTTCGATGCTGGGAATCTGGTCAGGCTGGGTCCCTGCCTGTTGAAGCAGAAGATCCCTGGTCTGGAGATTGGCGCGAGCCACGGCCTGTCGGAGGCCGGCCAGAGCGAGAGCGGAGGTCGTCCGTTGACCGTCGAAGAGCACCCTCGCCCGCACCATGCCCGATGCGTCCGCTTCGGGAAACTCCATCACCAGAAGCGTCTGACCATCCTTCAAGCGTCGCCGCGCCTCCTGGAGATCGGCGGCTCGTTCGATCCTGGCGTCCGGCTGCTTCAGGAGCTGCTGAATGACCGGATTCTGCTCGGACCCGACGACGGTCAGCTCCAGCTTGGTGCGGGCGGCAAGCCGATTCTCCAGGCTTCCGAACAGGAGGTTGAAGCCGATCAGGAGGAGAACGGGCATCAGAAAGGCGCCGATCAGGGTCCGGCGGTCGGCGAAGGCCTCCTTCAGCTGCTTCGAGGCGACCAGAAACGGAACCCAGGTCACCGCCCGCCCCCCGCCCGGTAGCCGATCTGCTCCAAGAAGAACGATTCCAGTCTGGAGTTTTCCGAGATATGTATTGCCTCTTGCGTTGAACCTGTCCAGATCACTCTGCCATTATCGACAAGAATGATCCGGCTGCACAGCCGCTCTGCTTCGCTCATGACATGGGTGGAATAGAGGATGGTCCGTCCTTCTCCTCGCACCCGCTCGATGAACTCATAGACAACCTGAGCGTGGACGACGTCCAGGCCGTTGGTCGGCTCGTCGAAGAGGAGAACCGGAGGGTTGTGGATCAGGGCTCGGGCCAGGGAGACTCGCTGAGTCTGGCCGGTCGAAAGGTTGCCGCACGGACGATCCCAGAAGTCATGCAGCCCCCAGTCATACCGAAGCATCTCCAGCCTTTGGTCAAGTTCTCGACCTGAGATTGAATAGAGCCTTCCGAAGTATCGGAGGAATTCACGGACGGGCAGCCCGGCATAAAGTGCGGTGTTGCCGCTCTGGAGTCCGATCCGCCGCCGGACCTCCAAGGGACGCTCCTGAACGTTGATGCCATCGACCCAGGCTTCGCCTGCGTCCGGTTGGATGAGCGTCGCCAGAATGCGCATGAGGGTCGTTTTTCCGGCTCCGTTCACTCCGAGCAGTCCGCAGACCTCGCCCGACTCGACCTGGAAATCCACGGAGTCCAAAGCCTTGACCCCGCCGGGGAAGGCCTTCGACAGGCCGGAAACCCTCAGGCTCAAAGCCGGATCCTCATGCCAAGATCACAGGTTGTGTCGCTGCTCAGTCTGCCCATACGTTCGGATTCCCGCCTGACCATTTTGGCTGAACAGGTTCGATCCCGACATCTGCGGGATGGCACCTTCGATCTTTCCATTGATCTGGCGACAATCGACCGGTCGAGTCTCCAGGTTCTGCTCGGAGGGGCGGAAGCGGATCGGGCCTTCTATCCCGCGTCGGTGGTGAAGCTGGTTCACCTCGGTGCATGGCTCGAAGCGCTCAAGCAGGCCGGCCGCCAGGCATCCGAGGAGGAGTGGAGAGCGGTCCGGGACATGCTCGCCGAAAGCAGCAACGATGCGACCGCGCTCGTCGTCGACCAGGCGACGCGATCCACCGGCGGGCCTGAATTGGACAGGATTGGGCTCGAAAATTGGAGAAATGCGCGAACCTCCATCAACCGCCGAGCCGCGCACTGGGGGCTGGGAAGTCTGGAAGCCTCCCAGAAAACCTGGAATGAGGGGCCCTACGGGCGGGAGAGGCAGGGGTACGGACGAGATTTCGAGGCGCGGAACAGGATGTCCCCCCGGCAGGCCACGCTGATGATGGTTCTCCTCGCCCTTGGACTGCTCGGACGGCGCGAAGATTCGGACGAAGCGATGAACTTCATGGCCAGAAACTTGAAGGAATCCTCTCTTCAGACGGCGGGCTTCTTGGGCCAATCGCTCCCTGACGGTCTTCAGGCGTGGACCAAGGCCGGATGGGCCTACGCCGTCCGGCACGATGTTGCCTGGATCAGAAACTCGGCCGGGAGGGAGGCGGTGATCACCGTCTTCACCGACCGCAACGGGGAGGACACCGAGATCCTGCCCGCGATCGCCCGCGACCTGGCCGAGTCAATCTTCTGAATCCGGAGGGCCGCTCAGGCGGTCCAGGGCTCGATCTGCGGCCTTGAGCAGGATCCGGACGACGAGGCTTCCGCGGACCGTCATCAGTTCGGCGACTTCGCCATGCTCCGGCTCCATCGCCGAGAGTCCCGCGCCCAGATTGGTGACCACGGCAAGGCAGCCGTACATGATCCCGGATTCGGCCATGGCCACCGCTTCGCTCGAAGCGGTCATGCCCACGACATCTCCGCCAAGCCGCCGAAGCATCTCGATTTCGGCCGTGCTCTCGTATCGTGGGCCGTCCATTCCGACGTAGATGGCGTGGTCGTGGATGCCCTCTCCCAGCTCGTTGGCGGCCTCTCGCAGGTGGCGGCCCGCCTCCATGGCCCGGTTCATCGCCGTGTGCTGAACCTGGTGGGAGAATCGGGTGATCTGGCGGCCCGTGAGGTCCAGAAAGGAGTCGCAGGCCGCCAGCGTGCCTGGGGGCCAGTCCGGGCGCAGGCTCCCGACCGCCGCACTGCTGAGGCAGACCCGGACGCCCAGCGCGGCCAGGCCCCAACCCATTGCAGCATAAGGAACGTGGTGCGGCGGCAGTCGGTGGCCGGCGGCATGACGCTCGACCAGGACCAGGCGTCGGTCTTCATATTCCAGAAGCCGGCCGCGAAGGTCGCCGAACGGGGTGGGGATGCAGAGAGACCTCCTGCCCAGCTCCGCCAGCCGTGAGCCGATCCCGGTGCCGCCGATGATCGCCGCGTCCGCCTTCATGCCGGCCAGCATACCGCCCGGCCCGGTTGGTTCAGAATGGAAGGGATGGCCCATTCGATCAGCTTCCACGGCGCCGCA
>JAKRSE010000039.1 GCA_022402505.1 Fimbriimonadaceae bacterium
CACCACGGCGGTCGCGGAGGTGTTGATCGATCGGGCGACCGTCTGGGTGATCGACTTGTTCACGAGGAAGTCGAAGGTCTGGCCCTTGTGAGGCAGGCTCAGGTTCTCTCGGATTCGGTCGAAGATGACGATCGTGTCGTGGACGCTGAAGCTGGCCACGGTGAGCATCGCCGTGATGAACAGGGCGCTGATCTCCCAGCCCAGGAAGAAGCCGACAATGGCGGCCACTCCGAAGACCACGACGATGTCATGGAGCATGGCGACGATCGCTGAGAGGCCGAACTTGAGCCCGTTCTTCATGCCGCCCAGCGCCACGCCGAAGCGGATGGCGAGCCAGAGGACGATCAGGAAGGCGCTCACCACGGTGGCGAGGACCGAGTTCGTGACCGTTTCGCCGCTGATCGTCGGGCCGATCTCGCTGAAGCTTGCCCCTTCCATGCTGAGCCCGGCCGCTTCGCCGATCTTGGTCTTGGCGGCCTGGTCTCCGGCTTCGATCCCGGCGCCGTAGGGGACGCTGATGTAGGCCAGTCGTCCGGCGGGCAGGTCTCCGTCCGCCGGAGCTTCGCCGAACTTGACGTTGGCGTCCTCGATCCCGGCCTCTCGGAGGGAGTTCTGAATCTCCCGCGCCGACTGGGCTTCGGTCATCCGGTAGACGCCTTCAAAGCCGCCGCGGAACTCGACGTTCGGCTTCAGCCCGCCCAGGAGGATGAAGATGATGCCGAAGGCCATGATCCCGAGGCTGATGCCGAAGTAGAGCCTCGACTTCTGGACCACGGGCATCGGATCGGTTTCGGCTCGCTGCTCCAGCTTCTCGCCGAACCAGTTGCGGTTCAGGGCATAGGCCTTCTCGGTCTTGCCCAGGCCGAGACCCTGCAGGCCGACCAGGAGGGCGCGGGTCACGGCGACGGCGGTGAAGAAGGAGATCGCCACGCCGACGATCAGGGTGGTTGCGAATCCCTTCACCGGCCCGGTGCCGAAGGCGAAGAGGACGAAGCTCGTCAGGATCGTCGCGGCGTTCGAGTCGACGATCGCCGCCAAGGCTCGTTTGAAGGCGACGCTGGTGGCGGTCGCAATGGTCTTGCCTGCCCGGATCTCTTCCTTCAGCCGCTCGAAGATCAGGATGTTTGCGTCCGCCGCCATGCCGATCGAGAGGATCAGCGCGGCGATGCCCGCCAGGCTGAACGTGGCGTTCAGCATGATCAGGGCGACGATTGTGAAAACGGCGTACAGGGCCATCGCTCCGGCCGCCACCACGCCGGGGAAGGCGTAGTAGCTGATGAGGAAGGCGAAGACCACGCCGAGGCTGATGACGCCGGCGAGGATCATCGCGCCCAGCGCCCCCTGGCCGATCGTCGGGTCCACCAAGGTGCTGCTCAGCTCCTTGAGCCCGACCGGAAGTGCGCCGGCCTTGACCAACTCGGTCAGCTGACGGACGTAGCGCGGGTCCATCTGGCCGTTGATGTAGGCGCCCGTGTCCAGGATCGCTCCGTCCTGAATCGGGTTGATGCTCAGAACCTTGCCGTCAAGAACGAAGGCGATCAGGGCCTGGCGGTTCAGGTTGCGCCGGCTGAATTCGGCCATCTTCCGTCCGCCTTCCGAGCTGAAGACGAAGTTTGGAACGGTCCGATTGCCCTGCTGCATCGGGTAGGCGTCGCTGATCTCACCGCCTTCGATGAGGAGCCGCCACCCTTCCAGCATCCGCTTGTAGCCCTCATCCCCGGGCCGGAGAACCTCGGTGGGGGCCGAGCGGCGAGCGAAGGTCGTGACCGTGACCCCGCCGATCTCCTCCTCGCCGAGCTGCTGGTAGATGCCCTGGCGGAGCTCGTTGCTCACGTTTCGGGCATGGAACAGCTGGATCTTGGCGGTGGTGGACATCACCTGCTTGGCTTCGTTGATGTCCTGGTAGCCGGGCAGCTCGATGACCATCTGGTCGGTGCCCTTCTTGCTGACGTTCGCTTCCACGACGCCGAGAGCCGCGCCGGCACGGGCTCCCATGATCTTGACCAGGTCGTCCTGGATCTCGGCGACCCGACCCTTCTGGTCCTCGGTCATCGTCTCCGGGTCGATCTGATAGGTCAGGCGGATGCCGCCGTTGATGTCCAGCCCCAGGGCCGGCTTGCGTGCGACGAGACCCCAGATGGAGAGGCCCGTCAGCACGGCGACAAACAGCAGGAAGAGGGAGCTTTTTGACTGCAAGGGACTGTCCTCAGCAAGCGGCCCGCCAAGAGGCCGATCCGGCAGTATATCTGCCCCCCGCCCGGCCGGGCCGGGCAGCCTCAGGCCCGCGAGTAGCGGGCGGCCAGTTCCGGCCAGGTCCCCAGCTCAATCGCCTGCCGGATCTCGGCCATCAGGCGGGCATAGAAGGAGAGGTTGTGGAGGCTCGCCAGGCGGAGGGCCAGGAACTCGCCGGCCTTGAAGAGATGCCGAATGTAGGCGGCTGAATATCGGTTCGTGGCAGGGAAGCTGCACTCTTCGTCGTGAAGTCCGGCGTGTTCCGCCCAGCGCTCGGCGGCCGCGTTCACCCGGCCTTGCAGGGTGTAGAGGACCTTGTGCCGGGCCATTCGGGTCGGCAGGACGCAGTCGAAGAGGTCGATGCCGTGCGCGACGGCGTGGAGGATGTCCCCGGGGTGTCCGACCCCCATCAGGTACCGGACCTTGTCGGCCGGCATCAGCGGGGCGGTGAATTCCACCACGGGCCGCTGCATCTCGGTCGGCTCGCCGACGCTCACCCCACCCAGGGCGATCCCGGCGAAGGGAAGGGAGCCGATGAACTCGGCCGATTCCCGCCGCAGATCCTGATGGACCCCGCCCTGGATGATTCCGAAGACGGCTTGACCATCCCGGGCGGCGGCCAGGTTCCGAGGCGCCCAAAGGTGGGTCCGTTCCATCGCCTCCGCAGCCTGTTCGCGGCTGCACGGGTAGGGCGGGCACTGGTCCAGGGCCATGCTGATGTCCACCCCGAGGCGGCCCTGAATCTGGATCGAGCGTTCCGGGGTCAGGTGCATCAGGCTCCCGTCCAAGTGGCTCTTGAAGGTGACCCCTTCATCGTCGATCCGGTTCATGTCGGCCAGGCTCATCACCTGGTAGCCGCCGGAATCGGTGAGGATGGACCGCTGCCAGGCCATGAGGCGGTGGAGGCCGCCAAGCCTCTCGACCCGCTCCGAACCCGGGCGCAGCTCCAGATGGTAGGTGTTGCTGAGGACCTGCTCGAAGCCGAGCGCCTCCAGGTCTTCGCTTCCCAGGGTCTTGACCGTGCCCTGCGTGCCGACCGGCATGAAGGCGGGCAGCTCGACCGTTCCGTGCGGAGTCGTCAGTCGGCCGCGCCTTGCCTGCGTATGGGGGCATGTTGCCAGGAGCTCGTAGCGGACGGTCAGAAACGGACCCCCACCAGGACCTGCAGCTGGTTCTGCCCCCGATTCGGAGGCTGAATGCCGCCGTTGGAGATGTGCATCAGGCGAATCGTCGTCTGCCAGACGGTTCCGGAATCGGTGGGCAACCAGAAGCCGAGGCCCAGCGTCGGCACCGAGTTGTACTTGCTGGAGATGTCGGGGCTCAGGGTGTCGGTGTAGAGAGCCCCCCAGCCGGCTTCAAAGAAGGTTCCGCGACCGTTTTCGTAAGTCTGGGCCCACCGTGCCAGGGCGATCATGCCTACGG
>JAKRSE010000385.1 GCA_022402505.1 Fimbriimonadaceae bacterium
CTCCCTCTCGATCCTCCCACCGGTTCGCCGGCCGCGCCCAAGAAGAACTATCTGAACGCGGATCACACGCTGAAGTCCTGGCTTCTGACCACGGACCACAAGCGGATCGCGATGCTGTATCTCGTCAGCGTCACGTTCTTCTTCTTCCTGGGCGGCGTCGCGGCCGCCCTGATCCGGGCAGAGCTGACCCAGCCTCGCGGCTGGCTGCTCAGCTCGGAGATGTACAACCGAACCTTCACCGCTCACGGAATCTTGATGATCTTCTTCTTCCTGATTCCGGCGGTTCCGGCGGTGCTCGGCAACTTCCTGGTGCCCCTCATGATCGGAGCGCGTGACCTCGCGTTTCCTCGGTTGAACCTGCTCAGCTGGTACCTCTACATGACGGGCGGCACGATCACGCTGATCGCGCTCATCATGGGCGGCGTCGATGTCGGCTGGACGTTCTACACGCCGCTTTCGTCGACCTACTCAAACAGCATGGTGGCCCTCACCTTGGTGGGGCTCTTCATCAGCGGCTTCAGCAGCATTGCGACAGGCGTCAACTTCATCGCGACCATCCACAAAATGCGCGCGCCAGGCTTGACCTGGTTCCGCCTGCCGCTCTACATCTGGAGCCACTACGCCACGTCTGTGATCATCATCCTGGGAACTCCCGTGGTGGCGATCACCCTGTTCCTGGTGGTTCTGGAGAACGCCTTCCACATCGGCATCTTTGCGCCGGAACTGGGCGGCGACCCGGTGCTCTTCCAGCACCTCTTCTGGTTCTACAGCCACCCGGCGGTCTACATCATGGTCCTCCCGGCCATGGGCATCATCAGTGAAGTGATCAGCTGCTTCAGCCGTCGCCGAATCTTCGGCTACAGCTTCGTGGCGTTCAGCTCGCTGGCGATCGCCGGCCTCGGCTTCCTGGTCTGGGGCCACCACATGTTCGTCTCCAGCCAGTCGGTCTACCTGGGCATCATCTTCTCGCTTCTCAGCTTCCTGGTTGCGATCCCGTCCGCGGTGAAGGTGTTCAACTGGTCCACGACCATGTACAAGGGTTCGGTCCACTTCATGACGCCGATGGTCTATGCGCTCAGCTTCATCGGCCTCTTCGTGGTGGGAGGTCTGACCGGCCTCTTCCTGGCTTCGGTCGATACCGACATCCACCTGACCGGAACCTACTTCATCGTCGCCCACTTCCACTACGTGATGGTCGGCGGGTCGATCGTGGCCTTCCTCGGCGGCATCCACTTCTGGTGGCCCAAGATGACGGGGCGAATGTACTCGGAGTTCTGGGGCAAGCTCAGCGCGATGGTGATCTTCATCGGGTTCAACTTCACGTTCTTCCCGCAGTTCATCCTCGGCTACCTGGGAATGCCGCGACGGTACCACTTCTACTACACCGCGCCGGAGTGGCAGGTCTATCACATCCTCTCCACGGCGGGCTCGTCGGTGCTGGGGATCGGCTTCCTGATGCCTGCGATCTACCTGACCTACTCGCTCTTCAAGGGCGAGAAGGCGCCGCAGAACCCCTGGGGCGCGAAGGGTCTGGAATGGGAGCGGGCGGCCACTCCGCCGATCACCGAGAACTTCAGCGAGAAGATCATCGTGACCGAAGACCCCTACAACTACGACTCGGAAGAGGACAGCCGGCAGTTCACCGAACACAAGGAGAAGATCGGCGCGAGCGTCGGCCGAAACTGGTGGGAAGGCCCGGACTCCAGCGAGGACTCCTCGCGGGGTGACCGCTGATGGCAGGCTGGGGCGCAAACCAGGGACAGTACGGCAAGGAGGTCTACTTCCAGTACGAGGATCTGGACCAGCAGCAGGAAAGCTACGTCGTTGGGATGTGGGCCTTCCTGGTCACCGAGGTCATGTTCTTCGGCCCGCTGTTCTTCATCTACGCCCTGTACCGCTGGAAGTACCAGACCGACTTCTATCTCGCCCACAACGACCTGGATTACGTGCTGGGAGGAGTCAACACCATGATCCTCCTCTTCAGCTCGTACCTGATGGCCCTTGCGGTCTTCAATGCGCAGAAGGGCAAGCTGAAGGCTCAGGTCTGGAACCTCTTGGGGGTTCTGGGGTGCGCCTTCGGCTTCCTCATCGTCAAGACCGTTGAATACAGCGCCAAGTTCACGAAGGGCTACTTCCCGGATGGACAGTTCATGTTCAACTATCACGGGGATGCCAATCCAGAGATCGCCCGGATCTTCTACAGCCTGTACTTCACGATGACGGGCCTGCACGGCGTCCACGTCATCATCGGAATCCTGGTGATCGGCATGCTGACCTTCCTGGTCTGGCGACGCTCCCAGGGAGCCCAAAACACGGTGACCGACTACGTTCCGACCGAAATGGTCGGACTCTACTGGCACTTCGTCGACCTGGTCTGGATTTTCCTGTACCCCCTCTTCTACCTGATGCCCAAGTAAGGACATGGCGACTGCAGAACACACCCACGACGGTCACGATCACGGCCATCACATCACTCCGAAGAACACCTTGACGGCGACTTTCCTGACGCTGACAGGGCTCATGGTCCTGACCATTGTGGCGGCCCGCCTGCCCTACATGGGGGTGGACTTCCTCTACGACGACTCGCTCCTGGTCCGCCTGATCACCAACGGCATCGCCATCGGCATCGCCCTGCTAAAGGCCGCCTTGGTCGTCCAGATCTTCATGGGCGTCAAGTTCGGCACCAAGCTGGTGAAGTTCTACGCCTACGGCGGATTCATCTGGTTCCTCACCATGTCGGTCATCCTGATCGACTACTTCAGCCGGCCTTGGGAACCCGTCCAGGGATGGGAAGCGGCGCCCGCTTCCGCTCTCCCCCGCAACGCATCACAGCCCGACGGCACCAACCCCGACTTCATCATCCAGCGGCCGGAGCACGGCGGCAAGGATCACGGCGGGGAGAAGAAGTCCGGCGAGCACTGAGCCTCCCAGGTGTCCGACAGGCCGAGGGCCGGAGTTGAAGAGTCAACTCCAGCCCTCGTTTCTTGTCACACGCCTTCGCTAGAACCGCAGGATGTTGATCCCAAACCGATCCAGGATGAAGAGGAAGCTCACAACCTGGTTGATCTGGTCCAGGTTGGGGTTGCCGTTGTCCGGGACAAAGACAACGTCTCGACGCTGGAGCGGAATGTTCTGCCGGAAGTCGCCCTTCCGGATGTAGTCCACGATGTTGCACTCGATCCGCTGGTAGGTGCCCGGCGCTCCCGGCATCTCCCGGATCACGGCGACCCGGCTGAAGCGCGACTGATTCGGAATCTCGCCGCCGCTCTGGGTCAGGGCATCCATCACCGTCATCCCCTCGATGAACGGGAACGCGCCCGGCTGCCGGACCTTGCCCCAGACCAGGACTCGGTTCAGGCCGGCCTCCACGGGCACGTTCAGGACGTCGCCGTCCTTCAGCTCGTAGTTCTGGGTCAGGTCGCCCTCCCGCAGAGAAACGAGATCGATCGGGATGATTTCGCGGCTCCTGGCCCGGGTGAGGGTGGCTCGGCGAAGGTTCGCCTGCGTTTCGGCGAGGGTGTCGCCTCCCAGGCTCAACAGGTTCAGAACCGTATCGCCCTGGCGAATCGTGAAGCTGCCCGGACTCCGCACGGCTCCAACCACGGATGCCCGCATCTCCCGCATACGGACCAGGACCACGGCGATCTTGGGGTTCTCGATCCGGAGCTCCGCCGCGTAGAACCGCTCGAGATCGGTGCGGATCTGGTTGACGGTCCGCCCAACCGCAATCATCGGCTGGAGGAAGGGAGGGGTGATCCGTCCGTCTCGGCCGACCTGAACCTCGGTATTGATCTCCGCCTGCCTGCGATCCAGGAGCTGGATGCGGAGGACGTCGTCAATCTGAAAGCGGTATTCCGGCTCCAGCTGCTCCGGCGCGGGCTGCGGTCGAGGCGGCGGGGTGACGGGCGTCTGCTTCTGAGCCCAGGTCGGCGAGGACGCCGCCAGCACGAACGCCAAGGCCGGCGCCGCCAGCCGAGCCGTCAAAAATTGAGTATCGCGCCCATCCATAGGCTTCCCTGAATATCAGTCTACCACCGAATCGACGGAATCCTCTCCATCTCCTGATCCGACCGACTCTCGCCGGCGTCCTTCAATGACGACGGTGAACTCTCCTCGGCGAGGCACTTCCTGTTCCGTCGGCAGGGAACCGAGCCGGCCGCGCCAGACCTGCTGGTGAACCTTGGTCAGCTCTCGGCACAAGGCGTACCGCCGATCCCCAAGGCACTTCGCGCAGACCTCCAAAGTCCGGTCGATCCGGTGCGGCGATTCGAAGAGAACCAGGGTGAAGGTCGAGTCGGCGAAGGGAAGCAGCACTTCGCCCGCCGGCCCTGGCTTCCTCGGCAGGAAGCCCAGAAACGCGAATCTCTGGGCGAAGAAGCCCGAGAGGGCGAGCGACAGGACGGGGGCCGACGGGCCGGGAATCGCATCCACCGTCAATCCCTCGCTCAGGCAGGCATCCACCAGGTCCGCTCCTGGGTCGCTGATGCTCGGCGTCCCGGCGTCCGTCAGGAGAGCCGCGGGACCTTCGTCCCGGATCCGTTCGACCAAGGCCTGAACAAACCCCGGACGAGAGTGGTCGTTCAGCACCGTCATCGGCCTCTTGTGCCCCAGGTGACTCAGGAGCCTGCCGCTCACCCGGCTGTCTTCGACGATGACGAACCGGGCGCCTTCAAGGGCGCGAACTCCCCGAGCGGGCATGTCTTCCAGGCAGCCGATCGGTCCGGCCACCAGAGTCAGGTCGGCCGGACCTTCGTTCACGGCGTGCTCGGCGCGTTGGGCTGGGCAGGCGCAGGCTGGGCCGGTGCGGCCTTGGCCTTTGCCTCTTCTTCCTTGCGGAGCCTCTCCTCTTCGGCCCGGAGCGCCCTCTCCTCTTCCTCGGCGGCCTTGCGGGCGGCGGCGTCTTCCTTGGCGATCTCCGCCTGGAGCCGCTCTTCTTCCGCCTTGGCATCGCGCCACTGCTTCACGGCCTGGCGGACGGCGTCGGCCTGATCCTTGGTGAACTTGCCCGCCTTTTCAAGCTCGGCCGTTCGCGCCTCGACCCGCTGGACGAAGGCGACCTGCTCGGCTTCAAAGGAGCCCATGTTGGCGACGGCGACGGACAGCGAGGAGGAGGCTTCGTCGGGCCGCTCAATCTCGATGTAGAGGTTCGCCAAAGTGACCCGAAGGTTGGGGTTGTCGAGGATCTCCAGCACCTCGGCCAGGAACTCGGCTTCGTCTTCCTTCATTTCGGCCTGGGCTTCGGTGGTGGAGGTCTGCTTGACCTCCTGGAAGAGGACGTACCGGGCGACGATCAGGGAGTCGCTCTTGGTGACGGCGAGCTCGGCGGAAACGTCGTCCAGCAGTGCCTGGAAGTCGTCCTTCGTCTTCCCGGCCCGGTGGCGGGTCGTCGCGAGGTAGGCGTCGTAGGCGAGCTTCAGCCCCTGGTCAACCCAGGCGACCTTCTCGGGATCGGCCAGGGCCTTGCGACGCTCTTCCAGCGCCTGGGCGGCCTTGGTGTCGCGGTATCGCTGGATGTACTCGGCCTTCTTCGCATCAAAGTCGGCCGGGACCGCATCTTTGGTGGTGACCAGCTGATAGATCGTCGGGGCGCCGAAGTCGTCGATCACGTCCGAGACGTCCCTCGGATTCAGCTCCAGAAGCGGCTGGAGTT
>JAKRSE010000386.1 GCA_022402505.1 Fimbriimonadaceae bacterium
TGCCCTGAACCAGCTGAGGCGGTGCGAGCTGGAGGCGCTGGAGGTCTTCAACACCCGGGTCAACGGCGACATCGACTTCAGCAAGGCGATCACCCTGGAGACCCGAAACTCGGGGGTCCTCGCCCTGAACATGAGCCGGATGGCCGAGATTCCGGAGCGGGAGACCATCTACCAGGCCCAGGTCACGGGCGAATTCGGCCGCGACACTCCCACCGACCACCACCTGGCCCTCAAGACTCGGGCCCGGGTGATGTTCGTGAGGAATGGGACGGACTGGGTGAACGGCACGCTCGGCACCGTGATCGGCCTGGAACCGGGGGCGGTCTGGGTTCAGAAGGACGACGGTGAGACGGTGAAGGTCGAGCCGGTTTCGTGGGAGCGGAGCCGCTACACCTGGGACAGCCACCGCCAGCAGCTGCAGACTGAAGTGGCCGGAACGTTCATCCAGATTCCGCTCCGCCTCGCCTGGGCTCTCACGGTCCACAAGGCGCAGGGGCTCACCTTCGACGCCGTGAACCTGAACTTCAGCCAGGGGGCCTTCGCCCACGGCCAGCTCTACGTCGCCCTCAGCCGGTGCCGGACTCTGGAGGGACTTCGGCTGGTTTCTGCGCTGAAGCCGAGCGACATGGTCGTCCACGAAAGGGTGCTGGAGTTCCACGGTCAGATGGGACTGGAGTAAGGTTCAAAGCCCGAGCCGCGTAGCAGTCGGGGTGAGCCTGCAACTGGCCTTTCGGAGTCTTGTCGAATCCTGGCCGCGCACCGTCCTCTCCGCCCTGGGAATCATGGTCGCCTCCATCGCGATCCTGCTCCTGGTCAGCATCGGGCTGGGAGTGGAAAAGGACATCCGCGGTCAGGTCGATGAACTCGGAGCCAACGTCCTCGTCGCCGTTCCCGGGCGCGTGGACCTGCAGTCGATGAGCTTCAACCCGAACATGGGCGGTCAGAGCTGGTTCCGGGAAGAGGATGCCGCCCGCCTGGAGACCGTCCCCGGAGTCCGCGAGGTGGCGACCCTCTGCTTCGCCGGAGGAGGAATCCGCGCGGGCGAGAAGGAGGCCTACCCTATGATGATCGCCACGACATCGAACTGGTTCGACATGCATCAGGTCAGCCTGGAATCGGGCCGGCTCTTCACCGATGCCGAAGAGGACAAGCAGGTCGCCGTCCTCGGCTCGGTGGCCCGGTTCGAGCTGTTCGGCGAGGAAGACCCGGTCGGCCGCACGGTCCAGATCAACGGCGCCGACTTTCGCATCATCGGGGTCATGTCCTCGCAGGCGGCGGAATCGAGCCTGTTCAGCATGCAGTCCTTCCAGAACGTCGCCTACATCCCCTACGCCGCCCAGCGCCGCCTGAGCCCGGACATGCAGATCGACCGGTTCATGATTCAGGCCTCGCCGGAAGCGGAGCCCAAGTCGCTGGTCACCGGCCTGGAATCCCGGCTCGGCGAGCGGTTGGACCGCCAGCAGTTCTCGGTGCTCACCCAGGAAGACCTGCTCGGTCTGATCTACAAGGTGATGGGGATCCTGGGGACCCTGGTGGTCGGGCTCACGTCGATCGCCCTGCTCGTCGGAGCGCTGGGCATCCTCACGGTCATGGTGATGTCGGTGAATGAGCGGCGCAAGGAGATCGGGGTGATGAAGGCGCTGGGCGCGACCCAGAGCGACGTGTTCCGTCAGTTCCTGTGGGAGTCGATCATCATCGGCCTGATCGGAGTCACGGCCGGCTTGGGCTTCAGCCTCGTCGTGAACTGGGGGCTGGCCACCTTCACCGCAATCAAGCCGCTGATGACGCCGGGTACGGTGGCTCTCGCCTTCGGCATCGGACTCGGAGTCGGAGCCGCCGCCGGCCTGATCCCCGCCATGCGCGCCGCCCGCCAGGACCCGGTGGTCTCACTGCGGAACGAGTGACGGGGCCAGGAGTTCGACCCTCCATGCTCTGGTTCATGGAGGGTTGTCAGGCGCCGTTGCCTGCAGTTCCCATCTCTCAGTCTTCAGCCTCTTTCGGTCTGACTCGAATGGGTGGCATGGTGAAGTCGCCCACCTTCCGCTGATCTTCCTTCCGGCATCAGCCAAGGCGACTTCGCCATGAGTCCACGCCTCGCCCTGATGCACAGGGAATTGGAAGACCGATGTAGTGACAACACGAGAAGGGCCCGGACCTTGACGGTCCGAGCCCCTGCGATCCTCAGTGGACGAGTCGGTTCAGAGGATGCCGGCGTCCTGAAGGGCCTTGACGGCCTTCGGGGGCAGGATCACGTTGTTGATGACGTGGATCACGCCGTTGCTCGCCTGGATGTCGGTGGCCAGGACGACGGCCTGGTCGATCTTGGCCTCACCCTTGCGGCCCAGGCGGACCCGGGCGTTGGTGCCGTTGGCCATCTTCACGTGGCCGCGTCGCAGATCCTTCGCCATCACCTTGCCGGGGACGACGTGGTACAGCAGGACCTCCTTCAGCAGCTCCTTGTCGGCCAGGAGCGCGTCCACGGCCGGCTTGGGAACGCGGGCGAAGGCGGCGTCGTTCGGGGCGAACACGGTGAAGGGACCGGCGCTCTTCAGGGTGTCGACCAGACCGGCCTCGCCGACCAGGGTCGCCAGGGTCTTGAAGCTGCCCGCAGCGACGGCCGTATCGACCAGATCGGCCTTGGCGGTGGACTGAGCGATGCCCAGGGACATCGCAGCGAGAAGAGTGATGGTCAGAAGCCCTTTCTTCAGAAACATGGTTTTGGAATTTCCCGGAGCAGTCGTTGCCGCTCCTCCCCCTGCTACAGCACCCGACCGACCGGTTGCGGCAGAAACATCACGATAAGCTGATGAAACCGCCCCCTTTCGGGACGTTGGACCGATCTTCAGGTTCAAACGGGGGTGTGCCATGCACGCCCGCCTCCCGGCCGAGTCGTCTGGGACTTCGGTCGGGAGGCGGGGAAGGGTGGTTCAGCTGATGGTGGCGACTTCGGCCGCCAGGGGACGGGTCATCTCGTCCAGGTGCATCAGGTCGTTGCTGAGGATGAGGCCGACGTAGTCGCCGAGGGTGACCGCGATGCCGGAGAGGATGAGAGTCTTGCTCCAGTCGAGGTCGTGCAGGCTCTGCAGATACTCCACGGTCATGAGGCGACGGGATTCGAAGACTTCCGCCTCGTGGAAGATGTCCTTGGCGTTCTTGTTCTGGAGAGCCAGTTCAAAGGCGTCGATCGAATCGACGGCCGAGCCGGGGTGGGTGTTGGCCAGGCGGATTCTTTCCAGAACCAGGGTTTCGCTGGCAGCCAGACTGGCGACGGTCTGGCGGGGGGTCAGTTGGGCGCCGGGGATTTTGTCATCAAGCCGATCCGCGGGAAACACGCGGAGCAGCCGCTCCAGCATCCTCGGCGCAGCGGCGAGTGAGGTTACGAGTTCTCCTCTCATCTCTTCTTCATCCTACTCCGATTCTGGGCCGGCCGGCTTGTGTTCGCACCCGCAAGTTGCGGGGTGTTTGTGGACATTTCCCTGTCTGATTCGACCGCGAACCGGAGCAACGCGGCCGGAAAAGGGCCCCGACGCCGACGATTCATCGATCCGGAACCGTAGGACCCTGAGGGCGGGCGGATGCAGGTCCGGTCCGCCCGGAGAAGTCAAGAAGCAATGGAAGTCAAACTCGTCGCCGTGCCCGAAGCCCTTCCGGAGAAGGTCTACAACACCGAGAAGGTCGGAATCTCCAAAGCCACCCACGACGCCCACCTTGGACTCTGGAAGGGCTATGCGAACAAGACCAACGAGATCCGCAAGGCCCTGGCCGAGATGGAGATCGACCCGGCGGCGGCGAACCAGATCTACAGCCAGATCCGCGCCCTCAAGGTCAACTACGCCTTCGCCTATGGCGGCTACCTGAACCACAGCGTCTACTTCCACACCCTCGGCGGAGAGGGTGGCCCGGCCACCGGCAAGGCGGGAGACCTCATCACTGAGGCCTACGGCAGCTTCGACCGATTCGCGGCCGAATGGAAGGCGACCGGCATGGGCTCCCGAGGCTGGGTCTACCTGGGCTACGACCACGAGGAGCAGCGGGTCGCCATTTACGCGGGCGATTCCCAGGACACCTATCCGGCCTGGAACAACACCCTGGTCCTGGCGATGGACGTCTACGAGCACGCCTACTTCCTGGACTTCCAGGCGGCCCGGATGAAGTACATCGAGGCCTACATGCAGGCGATCGACTGGGACGCGGTCAGCGCCCGCATTCCCGGCTGAGCCGGCCTTGGGAGGGGATCAGCGGCGAAAGAGGCCCTTGATCCCCTCTTCCACCATCCGAATTCCGTCGGGGCCGTGCTGAATGACGGCGATTCCGAAGGCGAGCATCGTCAGGGTCATCAGCAGGGCCGCGAGTACGCCGACCAGGGCGAAGAGGCCGTCTTCCTCCACCATGCCCATGCCGATCAGCAGGACCGAGCCTGAGCTGAGGGTGTTCACCACCGGGAGCGGCAGCAACAGAACGATCCCGCCCATGAAGATTCCCGGCAGAACGACGGCCCGAAACACGGTCGGCTTGAACCAGAAGGTCATGCGCGGCTTGGTCCATCGCTCAAAGAAGCGGCTGATCTTGATCATCGCCTCGACGAACCGGTTCTTCTTGCCCTCCGTCTTAAGCGGCCGCTTCGTGATCCATCCGGGCATGATCGGCGACTCTCGTTTGAGCAGAATCTGAAACGCCAGCCCGAGAACCAGCAGTCCGAAGGGAATCGACAGGCCCGGCGGCGTGAACGGAGCCGCGATCGGCAGGGCGATGAACACCAGAAGCAACCCGAAGCCCGACTCGCTCGCCTGCTTCAGAACGTCGCCCAGCGTCAGGTCATCTCGATCCGACTTGTAGGCGGCTTCGATGATGTCGGACAGCGGCGGACGCACGGCTTCGGCGGACACGACGGACATTCTGAACCGATTCCACAAACGGGCTTCAGCCCTTCGGGTCCGGAATGTCGGCCAATCGCCACAGCAGCAGTGAGGCGGCGGTCCGCCACGGCCTCCACGGCTCGGCCCGATCGATCATCTCGGCCTCGGTCGGCGAACGGTCCAAGGCCATGAGCCGCTGGAAGCCTCGGCGGATTCCCAGGTCCAGAGTCGGGAGAATGTCCGGCCGACCGAGGGTGAAGATCAGCATCATGTCCGCCGTCCAGATCCCGATCCCTTTGACCTGGACCAGATGCTCTCGCGCCTCCTCGTCGGCCATCTCGTGGATTCGGTCGAGGGGGAGTCGCCCGTCCGCGACCCGGGCCGAGAGATCGAGGATGTACGCGGCCTTCTGGCGGCTCAGACCCAGGGCCCGCAGCTCGTCGGGATCGGAGGCAGCGCAGACCTCCGGAGCCGGCATTTCGCCTCCGAACCGGTCCAGAAACCGCTGCCAGATCGCCCCCGCCGCCTTCCCGGAGAGCTGCTGGTAGACGATGCTGGAGACCAGCCCCTGGAAGACCGACTCGTCGCGGTTCAGCCGAGGGCGGTCGGGAGCGTCCAGCAGCCGAGCCAGCTCCGGGTCACCGCCGAGATGCCGCCAGGCCTCCTCCAGGTTCACGAGATCTCCGGCAGGCCGTCGGCCAGCAGCTCGGCAAAGAGCCGGACGCCGAAGCCCGTCGGGCCGGGCGACCAGGGGCCTTCGTTGCGGTCGGTTCCGGCCACCCCGGCGAT
>JAKRSE010000387.1:0-2325 GCA_022402505.1 Fimbriimonadaceae bacterium
CGGAGCACATGGCCGGTCGCCGGCCCAGCTTCGACATCGAGGCTCGGGTTCAGCGGGTGACCGGCGACTTCGTGTGGGTCCACCTGCAGGGGCGGATCCTCACCGATGCCGAGGGTCGGCCGGACCGGATGACGGGCACCCTGCAGGACATCCATCAGCGGAAGTCGGCGGAGCTCGCCCTGAAGGCGTCAGAGCAGCGATTCCGCGACGTGACCGACGCCGCCGGCGAGTTCGTCTTCGAGCTGAACGCCGACGGCGTCATCACCTTCCTCACTCATCGGGCTGAGGAGGTTCTGGGGCGACAGGTGCGGTCCTTCCTGGGGCGAAAGATCGTGGACCTCGCTCCGGCCCAACGCCGAAAGGCCGCGGGTCGCATTATCAACGCTCTCCAGAGCCGGCGAGGCCAGGTGGTGAGGAGCGTCATGCCCTACAACCATCCCGACGGCCGTGAACGGATTCTCAGCATCTCCGGCGCGGCGATCGTGGATGAGACCGGCCGCTCCGTCGGCTTCCGCGGCACGGGTCTGGACATCACGGACCAGAAGCAGGCCGAGGCGGCTCTGGCCAAGGCAAACACCATGCTGTTCAGCATCCTGGAATCGATCCGGGATGCCTTTTTCGGTTTGGATGCCTCGCTCAACTTCACCTACGTGAATGGAGCGGCGGCAGAGATGTTCGGAGTCCAGGAGGCGGACATTCTCGGTCGCAGCCTTTGGACGATCCTCCCCAGCGGCCAGGAGCAGGCGTTCCGGCGAAGGCTGGACGAGGTTCACCGAACCCAGCAGGGTGCCGAGCTCGAGCTGCCGATGACCGACACGATGACCTGGATGCACTTCCGCATCTATCCCTTCTCGACCGGCTACACCGTCTTCGCTCAGGACATCACCGAGCGGAAGACCTTCGAGGCGCGGATCGAGGCGCAGATGGTGGAGATCAACGAGAAGAACACGATGCTGGAGATCCAGCAGCTGAATCTCGAAGAGGCGAACCGCCGGCTCAGCGCTCTTGCCAGCTCCGACGGACTGACCGGATTGAAGAACCACAAGGCGTTCCATGAAGCCCTGGCCCAGGCTATGCGCGACATCGAGACGACGGGAGCGCCCCTCTCGCTGATCATGCTGGACGTGGACGAATTCAAGAGCTACAACGACACCTTCGGCCATCCTTCCGGCGACGACGTGCTCCGAGCGGTCGGGCAGGTGCTCACCCTCCAGGGGCGGCGGACGGACGTGATCGCTCGCTACGGAGGCGAAGAGTTTGCGCTTCTCATGCCGGGAACGACACGAGAGGACGCCCAGAAGGCTGCCGAGCGGATCCGACTGGCGCTGCAGGATTACGACTGGCCTCGCCGGCCGGTGACGGTCAGCCTGGGCGTGGCTTCGATCATCGGAGCGGAATCGACCGGGACGGAGCTCCTGACCCGCGCCGACGCGGCCCTCTACGCCTCCAAGAACATGGGCCGCAATCGGGTGACGGTCTACGGCGACTGGATCGGTCGCCGCGCGGCTTAGCCTCCAATCCTTGCACTGCAGGCCACTCAAGTTGGTATTGTTCCACTGGGAATGAACCGGTCTTTTCACTCGGCTGTTGCGGCTTTGATCCTCCTCGGCTCCCTGATCCTTCCGGCGGGCTCATCAGCCCAATCCGTTCCGGCTGCAGACCGGAAGGCCTTGACCGAGCTGTCTGAGTTCCTCTTCTACTGCGCCGCCTATCCGTTTCAGCGTCGGTACAAGGACGGCGGTGCGGTTCTCATCTCTGTCAACGCGACCGTGTTGGCGGGCGGCAGGGTTCCAGGCATGGCTCGGGTCGGAAGGTCGGACAATCGCGGCGGACGATTGATCCAGGTCGCCGACGTGGCCCGCGTGAGCCGAACCTTGTTTGGGTTTGCCCCTTCAGAAGCTTCGATTCGTCGTGAGCTGAACCTGATTCTGCGGGAAGGTCGAGGCGAGCTTCGCGGGAAAGATTATGTCTTTATCGGATACGATCCACCACATGAAATCGTTCTGGACCGGTTCAGCTTCTCTCGAACTCAGGCGGGCGAAATCACCGTTCGGTTTCGTGAGACGATGCCCAATGACGATGGAGTCAGGGAGACCGTCGCCGACCACACGATGGTGTTCGCCAGACGGTCTGGGCGTCATATTTTGATCCGGTACTCGGCTCAGAAGAGGCGAGCTCATCAGGCCTCAAGTTGATCTCGGGTGATTGAAGGCGGTCGGCAAAATCGGCCCCGGGTTGGGTAAACCCTGGGGCACCAATGAACATTGAACTCCTGCGAGAGCTGACGGAGGCCCACGGCGTTCCGGGCCAGGAATCGGCGATTCG
>JAKRSE010000387.1:2335-5635 GCA_022402505.1 Fimbriimonadaceae bacterium
GCAGCCTGGAGACCGATGCCATGGGCAACCTGATCTGCACCCGAAAGGGAAGCGGCGGCGGGAAGCGGCTCATGCTGGCGGCCCACATGGACGAGATCGGCTTCGTCGTCCGGCACATCAGCGACAAGGGCTTTCTCAAGATTCATGCCCTCGGGGGCTTCGACCCTCGGATGCTCTGCGCCCAGCGGGTGGTGGTTCATGCCTCGTCCGGCGATCGGCTGGCGGGCACGATGATGCCGGGGACCAAGCCGAAGCATATGCTGACCGCCGCCGAGCAGGGCAAGGCGCTGGAAGTCGCCGACCTCTTCATCGACCTCGGCCTGCCGGCTGAAGCGGTGAAGGAGAAGGTGCGCATCGGGGACATGGTGGCCCTGAAGCGCGAATTCCAGATGACGGGCGACCTCTTCACCGCCAAGTCGATGGACGACCGGGTGGCGGTCTTTGTGATGATCGAGGCCGTGAAGGCGCTCAAGGACCACGAGGTGGACGTGCTGGCCGTGGCGACGGTTCAGGAGGAGATCGGTCTGCGGGGCGCGACGGCGGCGGGCTCGGGGCTGAAGCCGGATCTCTGCGTGGCGATCGACATCACCCTCGCGAACGACATCCCCGGCATTCCGGAGGACCTTCATGTCACCCAGCTGGGCCAAGGCACGGCGATCAAGATTCTGGACGGCTCGCTGATCTGCCACCCCGGCATGGTCCGGCACATGCGGCGTCTGGCGGAAGAGAAGCACATCCCGCACCAGATGGAGCTGCTGCCGATGGGCGGCACGGATGCGGGCGGGGTCCAGCGACAGCACGGCGGAATCCCCAGCTTCACCCTCTCGATTCCGACCCGATACGTCCACACGGTGAACGAGACGGTGCACCCCGGCGATGTCCAGGCGTCCATCGATCTGCTGCGAGCCTACATCGAGGACGCCCACCGGGCCGATTACTGATCGTCTTCCCGGTTGTGCTTCGTCGCCGGTTTGGGGCAGAATCCGGCCGGCGATGAAGTCTGACGCACCTTCGATGAACGCCCTGGCCGAAGCGGGAACGCTGCCCGCCTGGTCCTCGCACCGCAACGGCCTGCCGGCCGGCTGGTTCCGCTCGCCCCTGGGCGAGGATGCCGCGCGGTTCTTTGACGAGAACGGCTTTCTGGTGGTGGAAGACGCCCTCACTGCCGAGGAGGTCCAGGCGTTGCGAGACGATGCGGCGGCGATCTGCCGAGGACGTCGAGGTCCTGTGGGCGGTCTGAGCGAAGACGACCCCAGCCTCTCCGACGACGAGGTGATGGCCCGGACCCTCTGCATCCACTTTCCGCACAAGATCAGTCCGCTGATGAGGGAGAGCCTCGCGCATCCGGGCATGGTGGAGGCCCTGACCACCGTCATCGGCCCGAATGTGAAGTGCATGCAGTCGATGCTCTTCATCAAGAGCTCGGGAAAGCCGGGCCAGGCCTGGCATCAGGATGAGTTCTACATTCCGACCCGGGATCGGAGCCTGACGGGAGGCTGGATCGCGCTGGACGATGCCACGGTGGAGAACGGCTGCCTCTGGGTGATCCCCGGCAGCCACCGCCCGGGGATCCTCTGGGAGATGTTCGAGCACGACGACCGCCGGTTCGACTGCAGCGCCGAATCGCGAGGCTGGACCTGGACGAATGACGACGCCGTTCCGGTCGAGGTGAAGGCGGGAAGCATCGTCTTCTTCAACGGCTACCTGCTGCATCGTTCGCTGCCGAACATGGCGTCGGCCGGCTTTCGGCGGTGCCTGGTGAACCACTACATGAGCGCGGAGAGCCTGCTGCCCTGGTACGGCCTGATGCCCGGGGGCGGCGGACAAGCCGACTATCGGGACATCGTCCTGGTGGCCGGGGTCGATCCCTATGCCTACAAGGGCACGGTCGATTTGGCGGGAGTCCACGTGCGGCCTTCCGGCGAGGGCGGATGCGGCAATCAGCACCGGAACGCCGAGGCAGCTCAGGAGAGGGCGCGGGCCGAAGACTGAGTCTGGGGTACACCGGACTTCACGATGAGTCTGAAGCTCCGGCCCCAGATCGGCGGCATGTCTCCCTATTCTCCCGGCAAGCCGGTGGAAGAGGTTCGCCGAGAGCTGGGGCTGGAGAGGATCGTCAAGCTCGCCTCCAACGAGAATCCGCTGGGGCCCTCGCCCAAGGCGGTCGCGGCCCTTCAGGCGGCGGCGGCGGAGGCTCACCTCTATCCGGATGCGGCCGCTCATGATCTGAAGGCGGCCCTGGCGGATCGGGCCGGGGTGTCGGCGGATCGGATCATGGTGGGGAACGGCTCGGACGAGCTGATCCACTATCTGGGCCTCGCCCTTCTGCAGGGCCCCGAGACCCGCCTGTTGATCGGCGACCCCACTTTTGTGCGCTACGCGGCGTCCGGGCAGCTGGCCGACTCCCGGATCGACCGGGTTCCTCTGACCTCGGATTGGCGTCATGATGTCGGCGCGATGGCGTCTGCCCTGACCGCGGACACCCGGCTGGTCTACATCGCAAACCCCAACAACCCGACGGGAACAATCGTCACCCGTGAAGAGATTGACCTTTTGGTGAAGGCCCTGCCTGCCGGATGTCTTTTGGTCTTGGATGAAGCCTACTTCGAGTTCGCGGAGGGTTCTGCCGACTATCCAAATGGTTTAGACCTGGTCCAGGGGGATCTGCCCGTCTGTGTTCTCCGGACGTTCTCCAAGGCGTTCGGGCTCGCCGGGCTGCGAGTCGGCTGGGGGGTTGCGCCGGCCGATCTGGTGGATGCCGTCAATCGGATTCGAGAGCCGTTCAATGTCAACCATTTGGCGCAGCGGGCTGCCCTGGCGGCTTTGTCGGATTCTGAGCACCTTCACCAAACGGTGAAAGTCAATGCCGATGGCTTGGCGGGTGTCTGGAGTCTTGCCGAATCGGTTGGACTCTCCGTCATCGACTCCCGAGCGAACTTTGCCTGCATCGACCTCGGGCGTCCCGCTGAGCCTGTGTTTCAGGCCCTTCTGCGGCGCGGGGTCATCACCCGGTCGGGCCATGTTCTGGGGATGCCGAACCATCTTCGGGTCAGCATCGGAACCCCGGCGGAGATGGAAGTCTTCGCCGCCGAGTTCCGCGCTGTCTGGCAGAGCCTTTAGAGTTCGCCGCTTCGGGTGGCGCTGGGTCGGGCCCGGAGCGTCGCCCACTCGCGGAGCTCGTGGATGTCTTCGCGCATCATGACGCTGAGCGGCACCTGCGTTTTCGCCTCGTCGATCAGGTCTTTGGCGGTGAGTTCTCGGTCGGCGAAGAAGGCCGAATTGAGGGCGCCGATGACGACC
>JAKRSE010000388.1 GCA_022402505.1 Fimbriimonadaceae bacterium
ACCTGAACACCGCTCCTGGCCTTCAGCCAGGTCAGCTCACCTCGACTGATGATCCGGTTGTCGAAGCTGAAGAGCGGCCCCTGTCCTCCGTCCCACAGGCCCGTCCGGTCCCCGGTGATTCCCATGACGTTGAACACCCAGCGATCCCGAACCGGGTCGATCGGCGGCGAGGTCTCCTGGGCGAACCGGAGCTTGAAGTGGTCCTCGATCCGTCGGGGCAGCTCATCGAGCAGGGCGGCCGGAGGCGTGTCGTCGCCCATGCTCCCGACCGCGGGCTTGGCCTCGGACATGAGGGGCTCCAGGACGACATCCAGGTCCTCGGCCGTCATACCGAAGGAGGCCTGAAGCCGCGTGAGGTCTCCGGCAAAGAGGGGCGCCGGCTCTTCCTGAGCTGTCTGAATCCGCTTCTCCACCCGCCGGAACGGACTCCGGGCCACCATTTGGTGAGCCTCTTGGTCGTACTTCACCCGGCCGGTCCGAAGGTCCACCGCGACCATGCCTCCAGGCCCCAAAACCCGCTGGGCGAGGGTTGTGCCGATCGACTGGGTGCCCGTCAGCTCGCTCGCGGCGAAGACGTAGTCTTGAGTCTCCTCCACCCACAGGGGCCGGAGGCCGTTGCGGTCGAGATGGGCGACCGCCGTCGATCCATCGCAGGCGACAATGGCCGCGGGCCCGTCGCACGCGCCCAGATAGACGCCCATGCTTCGGTAGAACTCATGCAACGGGTCCTTCTCCGTGACGGCGCTGGAGGCTTCCGGCAACAGAGCGAGAATGGCCTCGGCCAGAGTCATTCCACCCGCCGCCAAGGCGATCAGCATGTCGTCCAGGTTCGCCGTGTCTGAACCAAATGGTGAAATGATGGAAACCACCCGGGAGGCGATCTCCTCCAGCTCGGGATTCTCCTTGACCAGCTTCCGGATCAGATCGTTCCCGATCGCCGACATCCACTTGACATTGCCCTGGATCGTGTTGACCTCGCCGTTGTGAGCGATCGCCCAGAAGGGCTGAGCCCTGCGCCAGGCCGTCGTCGTATTCGTGCAGTAGCGGCTGTGGAACAGGAGGAAGCGGCTGGCGTAGTCGTCCCGACGCAGATCGGGATAGAACGCGTCGATCCGGCTCAGTTCGCAGAGGCCCTTGTAGACCACCGTTCGGTTGGAAAGGCTGACGACCGAGAAGCTGTCGCCCAACTCCTCGCTCAAGGCCTCGTCGATCGCCAGCCGCAGCAGGTACCGCGATGCGAACCAGGCGCGTGTGGTCTGATCTTGCGGTCGGAAGAACAAGGCCTGACGCACCCGAGGCCGGGTCGCAAGCGCGGGCGAATGCGGAGGCAGCGCCGAGACGTTCACCGGAACGTCGGCCCAGGCGAGCACCGGGAGGCCGGCCACCTTCGCCAGTTCCTCCACCGCCCTCTTCGCCCGATCCTCCTGCCAATCGTCGTCGGGGAGGAAGAACATGCCGAGCGCCACACTCCGTTGAGCCACGACTCCGGCGTGTTGCGGAAAGCGCTCAAGCACGATGGGCCAGGGAATGTCGGTCGTGACGCCCGCCCCATGCCCCGGAGCGCCGCGATGGTCGAACCGCTTGGCGAGGCCCAGGCCGTAACGCACAAGGTTGGTCTCCGGCTCGCCTGTCCGGCCCGCCAAGAACCCCATTCCGCAGGCATCCGCCTCCAGAATCGTCCGATCACCCTTCCTCACTTCGTACATGTGGTCTGCTCCTCGTCAGCCGAAGGACCACACTGTCCGCACAGGCGAATCTTCAGCTTACAGCAAACCCGCCTGCAAAAGTCCACATCGAACCGGGGAAATCCAGTGACACAATGTCAGCGGCATGTCGCTGAAGGGCATCATCCTCGTCCATCACTCCCACACCGACTTCGGCTTCACCCACGAACAGCCGGTGATGAAGCGGCTCTACGGACGGTTTCTCCTGGAGGCGCTGGACCGAATCGAGGCAGACCTCCACCTGCCGGATGGGCTCGGATTCACCTGGACCTGCGAGACCACGCTGGAGCCGACGATGGCCGGGCCTGAGGCCCTGGACCGCATCCGGGAGGCCTGTCAGCGCGGCCGGCTGGAAATCATGGGAGCCGCCGGCCACCTGACGCCCCTGGCCGATCCCGGAGAGCTGGCCGATTCGCTCGCCCCCGCCCGGCGGCTCCAGGATCTCGGCATCCCCGTCCGCCATGTCATGTCCTGCGACGTGACCGGCCAGAACCGGACCTGGGTGGATGCGATGCTCGATGCCGGATTCCAGGGCTATTCCACCGCCATCAACACCCATTTCGGCCGTGCGCCCTTCCGGAGGCCGAACTGCTTCCGGTGGCAGGGTCCCTCCGGAAGGTCGATCCCGGTGCTCAACGGCTTCCATTACGGAATGGGGGGCCTGCTCGGGATGGAAGGCCGCGACATCTCCGACTTCCGAGACATCCACCTGCCGAGGCTTCTTCACCATTTGGATGAGGTCGGATACGATCTCCCCTGGCTGATGGTTCAGGGGGTCCATCCATTTGGTGACAACGGAGGTCCGTGGCCCGCAATGGCTGAATTCGCCCGAGCCTGGGCGGAGTCCGGTGAGTCGCTGGAGGTTCGCTGCGGGACTCCGGCCGACTTTTGGAGGCTGATGGAGCGGCATCAGGACGCCCTTCCGGTCCATGACGGCGACTGGAACGACTTCTGGAACTTCGGCTGCCTCTCCCGCGCCTGGGAGCTGGGAGTCGTGCGCGACGCCCGGATGCGCCGCCGAGCCGCTCTCCGCCTGGGGGTCGATTCTCCCCAACCCGTCCTCGAGTATCTGGAGCACACCTGGACCGCCGACTGGGCCTCCGCCCGCCCCTGGGATGAGGATGCCTGGGTCCAGTCGCTGCACAAGTCCCACTTGGCCGCCTCGGCTCGGTCCGAGTCCATCTGGGCTCTGCGGGAAGGCCTGGCGAGCCTGGCGGATCAGGCTGCCGGGCCTGGATCCGACCATCTCCTGATCGTCAATCCGCTGCCGGTCGAAGCGACAATCCGAGGTCTGATCCCCGCCGGATCGGCCCGCCCCCGGGGAGCCGCAGGGATCGCCGCCCTGCACTACCAGGACCGCAACAGCCAGGTGGACCTGATCGAACAGGCCGAAAAGCCCGACGACGCCTGGGGCCAGACCCCGACCTCGCTGATCCGCCCGACCCGACTCCCCGCCGAGAGCTGGACCATTCTCACCCAGGCCGAAGCCGCCTTCGACCCCTGGGCCGACCGCCGAACTCACAGCAAGACCGAAATCCGCCATCGCGGTCATCGCCTGGTCTTCGATACCGAACGCGGCGGACTCCGGACCTGGGAAACCGAGGACCGCAGCTGGCTCGACCCCGAAGCCGAGCCCCTCGGGACGATGATCCGCGAACGGGTCGCACGCGAAGCTCCAGGCCGAGGGGAGACGTTCGACATGGAGTGGAATGCGCCCGACATCGAGCTGCCCAGCGGGTGGAAGCCCGACTGGCGATCCGAAGTCGAGCGAGGCGGGGTCTGTCGGTCCCACCAAGTGGTGGAGACCGAGATCGGAACCTGGGTGCGCCAGGAAGTCGAGTGCCCTGGGCTTGAGTCGCCGATGAAGCTCAGCTTCCACCTGCCCGCCGATGACGACTGGATCGAGGTCGAGGCGGAGTGGCGGATGGGGATCGACCCCTGGCCGGAGAACCGATTCCTCCTTTTCCCCTTCCGAATCCCCGGCGAGCCGAGCCACGACATCGGCGGCGCCTCCTGCTCGCCTCGAACCGGCCTCCTGCCCGGCTCCTGCTGCGACTGGTTCACGGCCCAGAACTGGGCGGCCTGGGGCGACGATTCGGCCCGGATTCTGATCGGACTCAGCCGAAACCCGATGTTCATGTGGGGCGGACTTAGGTTCGGGCGAATCCATGAGACCTTCGCCGACGGGCCGGCGCATCTCTACGCCTGGGTGACCGGCAACATGTGGCAGTGCAACTTTCCCACGATCCAGCCGGGGCCGATCCGCGCGAGGTGGCGTCTGTTGGCTGAGGCGCACCCCGCTGCCGATCCCCACGCCTTCGGTCTGGAGGCCGCCGCCCACGGCCCCTGCCTGCAGTACTGCGGACGCCCGAAGGGTCCGGCATCCGGAATTCTGCCGGGTGAACGCGTGAGCCGTCAGGCGAACTCGTGAAACCGGCGGCCGGGCTCAGGCTGCCTGGCGATAAGCCTTGCCGGCGTGGCGGGCGTGGTGCATGCGGACCAGCTCCCGGCCCAGCTCGTCGCGACGGAGCGCCATGAGCCCGAGAATCTCGTCTTCCTGGTCCCGGAGATCGATCAGGCGGGCATAGGTGGCGGAATCCACGGCCTCCACGCCTTCCAGTGCGTCGAGGACCTCTTGACGGCGGTCCATGAGGCTCAGGAGCAGCTCCGCATCGGCTGCCTCGGCCGCCTGGCGCATCGCGGCGGTCACCGCTTCCAGGACTCCGACCAGCTCAGGCAGCGGTGACTGGGGACTCGGATTCACCCGCGAGCCTCCCCTGCTTCTGCAGTGCGTCCAACTGAGCCCAGCTCTCGCGAAGCTGACTGAAGACCTGCTGGGCGTGCTCGATGTATTCGGGCCGGTCCTCGATGTTCGCTTCCACCAAACGGTTGTAACAGAAGGAATAGAGGGCGAGCAGGTTCTGTGCGACCTCCCCGCCCTTCTCCATGTCCAGCGTCGCGATCAGCTCGCTGATGATCTTCTGCGCCCTCTGAAGCCGATCGTTCTGCAGCTCCAGGTCCTTCTTGAGCATGGCCTGGCGACCCGCCTCCATGAACCTCAGCGCCCCGTCGTACAACATGACGACCAGCTGAAGAGGGCTTGCTCCCCCGACGGCGGATTTTCGGTACTGCTCCAGATAAGCGTTGTTCGGCAAGGCCCTGCGGCTCCCTTTCGAACCGCCCATCCGGGCGATCCTGTCAGGATTCTCGGTCCGAATCCTGTTCTGCCTCAGTCCTGAACTCGCGACCCGGGACCAGAAATCCCGCCCAAAGCAGGCAGAGCAGGATGAACAGCAGCGGCAGGAAGCCGACCCAAGACTCCGGATACTCCGCCTTGGGGAGATCAGGAATCAGCCCTCGGGCCAGGGTCTGGTTGAGCCGCAGGTAGAGGAAGACGGCCCCCGGAATCGCCCCGCCGACGAACCCGGCCGCCCCCGCCAAACCGAACCGGCGGCAAAGAACGGCCCCGAAGATCAGCAGAGGCACAACCCCCAGACCCGCCCACTGCAGGAGCCCTTGAATCGAATACTCCGGCACGAAGAAGAGCGGCCAGGCGACCAGAACATAGCTGATGACGCTGCCGAGCCCGATGGTCATGCACCCCGACATCATCTGCCCCTCGAAATCCTTCCGGGGATACGCAGCGGGGTCGTCCCGCTTTTCGTCCGTCCGGAGAGGGTCGAGGGGCATGTCGGAGTCAGTCCAGGGTCAGAGACCCTTGCCTTCCAGGAAGTTCAGCAGGTCGGCGATGCGGCAGCTGTAGCCCCACTCGTTGTCGTACCAGCTGACCACCTTCACCATGTTGTCCAGCGCCACCGTATCGACGGCGCTGAATATGCTGGAATGGGGATCGCCCTTCAGGTCGCTGCTGACCAGCGGAACCTCGGTGTAGCGCAGAACACCCT
>JAKRSE010000389.1 GCA_022402505.1 Fimbriimonadaceae bacterium
CGAGAGTTCTATGAACGCGGACGCAGCCACGATCAGCCCGCATTCAACTGGCCTGTCGGAGTGATGCTCTCGGCACTGAACTCCTGGGCGCCCCACCTGCCGGCCGCGAGGGCCCGGCTCGACCGGTTCCGAATCTCGATCCGGCGCTATTGGAACCCGAGACCGCCCGTCGCCGGGTTCGACGTGCTCCCCGATCCCGGAGGCGTGGACCGCTACTACGACGACAACGCCTGGATGGTCCTGGCCCTGCTGGAGACCCACCGTCTGACCGGCGATCCCGCGGACCTGGAGATGGCCCGGAAGGCGCTGGACTATTCCCTCTCCGGCGAAAGCGAGCGGCTGGGCGGCGGGATCTACTGGCGGGAATCGGACAAGGCCTCCAAGAACACCTGCTCCAACTCGCCGACGGCCTACGCCGCCTTCCGCTTCGCGCGGGAGACGGGTCGGTCCGACTACGCCGCTCGGGCCGAGCCGATCCTGAGGTGGACTCTGAAGAACCTCCAGGACCCTGAAGACGGTCTGATGTGGGACAACATCGACCTGGACGGCCGCATCGAGAAGACCAAATGGAGCTACAACACGGCGCTCACGGTGGATTCGCTCTACGAATCAGAGCGCCTTGGGAACCGACCGAAAGGAGAGGCCGAGTCGCTGTTCAAGCGGGCCTGGGCGCACTGGTTCCGGCCCGACGGAAGGATGGTCTGCACCTCCTACTTTGCCCATCTCCTGCTTCGGTCTGGCCTGGAGAGGGGCTGGGTTGCCGAATCCGACGCCCGGGCGATCCTGGATCACATGAGGAAGTCGGCGACCGAAGGCCGTTTCGGCGGAAGATGGGATCAGGGTCCGCCTCCGGCCGACTCAAAGTTCAGCATGATGCATCAAGCGGCGAATCTGGTGGCTCTGGGCGACATCTATCGGACCATGAAGCCGACCGTCGGCCCGTGAACTCGCCGCCCGAGGGGTCTTATGCGCGGGAGATCGGCTCATCCGTTTGGAGACGATCGGCCTCGATCACCCGGCATGAGGCCCGGACGCCGCCCGTGAGCGGAAGTCTGCGGGAGACGCCTCCAAGACCAGGTTGTCGTAGACCCAACGGAATCCAAGTTCTTTGTTCAGGTTGAACATGGGGTTGGTCTCGGCGTTGTCGGTTCGGGCCCACCGATAGCCGGCGGCCTTCGCCCAGAGGAGCGCGTGGGCCTTGAGGGCGGAGGCGAGTCCCCGCCGACGATGGGACCGAGCCACGGCCGTGAGCCAGGTCTGCACCGACTCCTTCGCATGGAGAGGCCCATGAAACTCGGTGTTCGCCACCGGCCGGTCGCCGTCCAGCACCAGCCAAGAGCGGTGATGATTCCGGCGGTCCGGCAGATTCGATTCGAGCCAGGCCTCGAAGGGCTCCGGCACAAACGGCTCGGGAAGAGGGATGTCGGAATACACCTCCATCTCGAACTCGTAGCGGGCACGGTAGCGATCAATCAGGTCGCCGCGGTGCCACTCTTCCTTGGTCGTCAGGGTCAGCCCCTGGGCCGAGATCTGGGCGGCCAGAGCCTGGAACCGAGACTCATCGATCAGATGGAGGTCCAGATGCGATTCCGGGGCGACCATCTTCACCCGAAAGCCGAAGGTCATCCAGGTCGCCAGTCGAGAGGGACGGTCGGATCGAACCATCGCCTCCCAACGGGTGGCCGAACGGAGAAGACCCCACTCCAGAAGCCGCTCGAGCCCGGCCCGCGCAAGGTCTTCCTCGCCCGGCCAAGTCGAGACTCTGACCGCAAAGCTGCTTCCGGAGTACCACGGTTGACCATGACACCGGGCGTAGACGACGTCTTCACCGCGGCGGGAGCCGAGGAGGATGAGGCGGGGCGTGTCGGCGGGGAGGGTGCCGAAATCGGTGCGAGGCACATCCCCAGGCCACGCGATGCCCTCGAAGTCGAGGTTGTAGAGACGGGCGGCAGAATCCCAGTCGGAATCGGTTTCGACCGGGCGCCAAGAGAGGGTGGGGGCGGATTGATCTTTCATGGATGCAGAGCCGGAAGCCGCCGGGCAGGGGGCCGTCTGAGGTCCTCGGCGGAGGCAGGGATCGCCTGCCGGGTGTCGGGATGGCATCCGCCGTGACGCTCAGGTCACGGCGGAGCCGGATTGGATCCCTCCAGGAACCGCGCCGAGGACCAGGTTGTCGTACACCCGGCGGAAGCCGAGCTCCTGGTTCAGGCGGTACATGGGATTGGTGTCGGCGTTGTCGGTGGTGACATACCGAATTCCCCGGTCACGCGCCCAAAGGAGCGCATGAGCCTTCAGGGCCGATGCGAGTCCCAGGCGGCGATGTGATCGGGCCACGGCGGTCAGCCCGGTCTGGATGGTCTGAGCCCCTTCATGCGGCAGGTAGAACTGGGTGGTCGCCACGGGCCGCTCGTCCTGGATCACGAGCCAGCACCGACCCCAATGCCGCCGGTCCTCGAGAGTCGATTCCATCCAGACGGGGTAGGGCTCGGGAACGATCGGCTCCGGAAGCGGGATGTCCGTGACGACCTCCATTTCGAAGTCGTACCGGGCACGAAACCGCTCAGGCCGTTCGTCCGCGTGCCAGTCCTCCTGGGTTGTCAAGGTGAGTCCTTCTCGCTCCAGAGCCCTCGTGAGGGCCGAGAACCGATCGACATCGATCGCCTGCAGATCGATCCGGGATTCCGGGCAGACCATTTTGATCTGAAAGCCGAAGGACATCCAGGTGGCGAGCCGGGCGGCGCGGTCGGATCGGGCGAGGGTCTCCCAGCGGGTCCCGGCCCGGAGCGGCTCCCATTGAAGAAGCCGCTCGATGCCGGCTCGGGCGAGGGCCTCCTCATCCGGTCGGGTGGACACCCGCACCGAAAAGCTCCCTTCCGAGTACCAGTGCTGCCCGTGGCTCCGGGCATAGACGACGTCTTCCCCGTCCAGAGAGCCGAGGAGGAGGATTCGAGGCGTTTCGGCGGGAAGGGTGCTGAAGTCGGTCCTCAGCTCCGACCCCGGCCATTGGATCCCGTCCACGTCGCAGCTGTAGAGGGCGGCGGCGGAATCCCAGTCGGAGTCGGTCTCGACCGGTCGCCAAGAGAGGGCGGAAGTGTGTGCTTCTTTCATGCAGAGTTTGGAGATGGGCGAGAGCGCCCGGGTCGATCCGGCGAAGAGGGTCCCCGGCTCAGGCCAGGGATGCGTTCTTTGGGGCGATCTTCTGCATGAAAAATCCTCCGAGGCTCACGAGGCGTCGGCCTCGTCGAGCCCTGCCACTCTACCCGGCCGTTCGTGCGGAGCGTGGTACCTTCTTCCTCGTCTCTCATGGCTGCGTTCCAGCTCTCCATCGTCGCGCCCGACCGCACCGTCTTCGATGAGCCGGTGGACTCGCTCACCGTGCCGGCTGTCGAGGGCTACATGGGCATCCTGAGCCACCACGAGCCGATCATCGCCGCTCTCACGGCGGGCGTCGTGGAAGTGAAGGCGGGCCCCAGCGTTCAGCATGTCGCGATTACGGGCGGATTCCTGGAATCCAGCGACAACAAGGTCATCATCCTGGCCGATGACGCAGTGCGGGCGACCGATGTGGACGTGGCCGAAGAAGAGAAGATTCTGGAAGAGGCCCGCCGGAGCCTGCGCGGCGAAGGCGGTTCGATGAACGCCACCGAAGCCAAGGAAGCCCTGCGAAAGGCGATGGTCCGCATCCGATCGGCCCGCCGAAACAGCTGATCTTTCATACAACCCTTGTGTTTCCGGTCAAAGAACCGGATAATTCCCAGCAGAGCCATTTGCCGGCAGCAAGGATGCGGGAAAGGGATGGAACCATTCGAACCCGTCGCATTTGTCAGGGAAGGACGAAGATGGGGAGGCCGATGATCGTCACTGTTGTGAGGTTCTCTGGCCTGTTGGCCGGATTGGGGGTGGCAGTCGCTGCGTCCAGTCAGGCCCAAATCTATTTCACTCAGGACGAGCGTTCGGCCGTCCTTGACTACTGGAATCAGTCCGGTCGTTATTCCGTCGAGGCGTCTTCTGGTGGCGCCTGGGCGGTCCGACAGACTCCGGAAGGTTCCGCCTGGCTCTGGCGGTACAGCCGAGCCCTTCGCCCGGAAAAGACCGACCCCGGCCGCGATGTCCGCTCGGGAGGCACTGCCGAGCAGGCCGCCTGGGATCGGTGGATCGACCTGCGGATCGAGCGGGACTATGCCCTGGCCGCCCAGGATGCGGCCCGGCGAAACAGCTCCTCCTCCCGCACCGCCATTCCGGCCGACCCCGGCCCCATGCCGGCCGGTCTGCGAAACCTGGTGGGCGAAGCTCCGCCGATGGCCTGGGCCGTCCAGCCGCGCCGTCACGAGGTCGTCTTCGCCGACGGAGTTCGATTGGGCTACACCGACCATGTCGAGCTTCGGCCGAAGTTCGCCTATTTCCGGTTCAATGAAGGGATTCGGAGCTTTGGCCAGAGGGTCAAGGACATGGACCAGAAGGTCTTGGAGAACCTCTTCCGCCGCGCCGGCCTCGGACCGAGCGAGATGCGGGTCATGCGGGCCGTCTCTCTGCTCGAAGGCGGGTTCGATTCGATCAACACCTACGACACCGGCTTCGTTTCGGTTGGGATGATCCAGTTCGCGGCCCTGGAGAACGGGTCCGGCAGCCTGGGCCAGGTCCTCCTGGACCTGAAGACGGCCTCGCCGCAGGCCTTCGCTCGCGAGTTCCGTTCGCTCGGCGTGGATGTGACGCCGGAAGGAGCGCTCGCGGTTCTCTGCCCCACCACCGGGGTCGAATTCATCGGCTCTCTGGCCGCCCAAAAGATCATCCTCGACCCTCGGCTTGCCGCCGTGTTCCAGCGGGCCGGCCAGGTGTGCGATGAGTTTCGGGTCAGCCAGCTGAGGGTCGCCAAGCGGATGTACTACCCCGAAGACGACCGCGTGGCCGTCACCATCGGCGGCGCGCGTCGGACGGTTCGGCTCGGAGACGTCTTCCAGTCCGAAGCGGGGATGGCGACTCTGATGGACCGGAAGGTCAACACGGGCCGGCTGGGCAGCGTCGCCGAAGCGATGCAGGCTGTGGCCAGGCAGGCCGGCATCAACGATCCCGGACGTCTCGAGGACTACGAGTACGACCTGGTCAAGCTCGTCCGCTACCGCAAGGACTACCTTCAGGATGCGAGCCTGACTCGGCCTCGGTCCGCCGTTGCCCGAACCCGATCAACGGCTCGCCGCTGACGCGACTTCTCTTCCCTCGCAACACCCAACCGATGCATCTCCCGGCGGCAGTGTGGCCGCCGGGATGCTCGGCTTGTTGCATTTCTGCACCCGAAAGAGTCACGATCTGCCTCATGAGTGGAGCATGGGCTCTGGGATTGGGGCTGGCGTTGGCCGTACAGCCGGGTGAACCGGATCGGGTCTTCAGCGAACCGCCACGGGGGACGGCGGTCTACCGGCCGGTGAGTCCGAATCTGGTGCCCTACCTGGCGGAGCAGCTGGCCCGGCGGAGCGACGGTCCAGATTCCGTCACGGGACCCAATGTTTCGGCCCAGCCTGGGTTCGGAATCGGACTCAACGAGCTGACTCAGGAGGACTACACGACCAGCGTGGTGCTCGGCGAGGCGGCCCTCGGCTTCGGGATCGCGGGATTCGGGATCACGGCTTCG
>JAKRSE010000390.1 GCA_022402505.1 Fimbriimonadaceae bacterium
CCTCCGATCTCGCTGACCCGCTCGAACTCCAGTCGGCCTTCGACCCATCGGAAGCAGGCGACCCGGCCGTCATCCTGCCCGGCGGCCAGGAGCCTCGCTCCACCTTCCACGAAGCAGAAGTGGCGCGGAACCTTGACCCGGGCCTTGATGGTCTGCCGGTGGGTGATCCGTCCGTCCGCTCCGATCTCGAAGACCGAGAGGGCGTCGGCTCCCCTCGTGGCGGCGACCAGGTGGCCGCCCTTCGGATGGACCTCGACCTCGGAGCCGCTGGACCCGGCCGGCGCTTCGGAATCGAGGGCGGGCAGGGTGTTCAGGGCGGTCAGGCCGTGGGGCTTGACCTTGAAGGCGGTGACCGTGTTGTCCAGTTCGCCGTTGACGAAGGCGAAGCGGCCGTCCGGAGTGAAGGCGATGTGCCTCGGGCCCGAGCCGGGCCTCATCTCGATCGTCGCCTCCCGCTCGGCGTCCCCGGCCCGGAAGACGTGGACCTCGTCGCTCCCCAGGTCGCAGGTCCAGATTCGGCCGGACTTCGGATGCAGGACCGTGGCATGGGCGTGGGGACCCCTTTGGCGGTCGGAATTCGGCCCGGTGCCGTCGCCCTGAAAGACCGCCGTCGCCTCGCCGAGCCCGTCGGTCGTCACCGGCAGAAAGGCCACGGTTCCGGTTCCATAGTTGGCGACGGCCAGGACGGCTTCATCGGCCGAGAGGCAGAGGTGACACGGCCAGTCTCCCTTCGATGCCACCCGGGCAATCTGGCGAAGCGTGCCGTCCGCTTCCCGGGCAAAGGCGCGGATGTGGCCCGGCCCGCCCTCTTCGGCGGCATAAAGACGGTCGCCGGCCCGGTTGAGGACCAGCCAGCTGGCGTTGGGCGAGGCGGCGGCAGGTCCGGCGAGGCGGACCTCGCCGGTCTCCAGATTCATCTCCGCCGAACGGATTCCCTCAGGTCCATAGCCGCCGATCAGCAGCGAAAGCATCTTTGCCATCCTGAAGGCAGTCTACTGCGGGTCGTCTGGTGATGGAGAAGCCCCCGCAGGACGTCCTCTAGACTTCAAGGTGGTGGCCGCCATGCTGGATCCTGGAGCTGTCCGTGAGTTCAAGCCGTAGGTTCGGGGGGACAAACCCCAGTGAGCACAGCATTCCGGTCTTGGTTGAGCGACCGCAGAATCAAGACTGAGGGCCCCATTCGGCGACGGTTCTTCGGCGTATTCCGCCCGACCAAGCCAGGGCGTTGAGCGACGGCCCATGGGGAGATCGGAAGGTGCCCGGCCGTTCTCGGTCTGTGCTCCAGAGCCGGTCGGCGAGGAAGATGGCTTCGGCGGGAAGCTCGGCGAGCGGCCGGGGCGTCAGGAGGCCGATCTGCTTCCGACTCAGGGCGTCCACCCAGGGGTCGATCCCGACCGAATAGCCGATGATCGAGGCATCCAGGGGCATGAAGGGGTCGAGATGGGCGCCGGCTGGCTGTCGGTCAGCCGGACAGAACGACATTCGGTTCGAAAATCCGAAGGGACCGAGCGCAGCCTTGAACCTCTCTGCATCTGCAGTCTCGATTCGAAGCCGCAGATCGCCCGGTCCTGCGACTGCATGGCTGAAGAGGGGAGGCGGCAGACCATCAGAACCTGCGGCATACATTTCCATGGCGGCGCCGGCCTGTCTGAGCCTGGAAGCGCAGGACGCCAATCCCGCTTCACGGAAAGCCCACCGGCCGGCCAGGAAGGAGAGGGTTGCGAGGACCAGCAGAATCCCGAGGGAGATCAGGACCTCGACCAGGGTCAGGCCGGTTCGGTGAGTCAGTTGCAGGTTCTCCGCCTTTGGTCGGACCTTGTGTATTCGCCGGAACAGGTCCCATTGAGGAAGCTCTTCTTGATGCAGGTCCTCTCTGGGCAACCGATTCCGAATGGGATCAAGCATGGCGCCACACCGAACTGAGGAATGTACTGGTACGACCGAGGACCGCCTTGAACCGTCACGCACTGGGCGGGACAACCATTCTCCCCGGTCAGGTCGATTGCGCCCTGGCAGAGCACTCCAGGTTCCGGATCACCTGGCGGAGGCGACTTTGCGGCCATTTCGTCGGAGCTGAACGAAGCGCATTGCCGACTGTGCCGGGCTGCTGCATCGTTTCCGAGCTTGACTTGGGGCCTCGCCAAACCCGACGGCGTGGAGAGCACAGATTGATCCGCGGAAGGAGATGCCGCCTGAACCGACTCAACAGTGATGCCTGATGCGCAGCCAACGACCATCGACGAGAGAGCCACCCACTTGAGATTGATCATTGTCTGAGACAATACTTCCCCCATTTGGAAATCAAGTCTCGCGACAGTTTTTTGCGACCTGCCCCAAAGACGGCTTGAGGGCCAAGGTTTCTGTCCCGTGTTGCCGGCCCCTCTTCTCCTACCTGAAGCGGGCCGTGGAGACCATGCGCTGGAAGTTCTTCTCCCAGGCGGCTTCCGCGTCTCGGCCGGGGATCTGGACGCTGAGGGCGAGGAGGCCCTTTTCGGGGTGCTTCAGCAGGACGTACCGACGGGCGGCGAAGCCGGTGTCGTCGATGATGGAGAAGGTGCAGGCCTCCAGCCCGTCCTCCCGCTTGGTGACCTTGTAGGGGGTCGCCTTGCCGGGGCGCTCTCTCAGGATGAAGTAGAGGGAGGTTCGGTAGAGGCTGTCCCAGCTCTGGCGGCTGGGCGGAGCGGTCATCACGCCGAGCTTGCCTTCTCCTCCGACCGGCTTGGCGTCCCGCTGGCCCCACGGAGTCTCGCGGCCCACGCGCCACCCCTTGGGGACTTCGATCGAGTAGGTCGGCGCCTCGACCCGGACGAAGCCGTCGCCCAGGTCCACCAGCTTTGCGTCGCTGGGCGGGGCGGGGTTGGCGAGAAGAATCGAGAGAACGGTGGCGGCCATCATGCTTGGTTCCACGCAGTCAGGCGACCGAACGTCGGCGCATCGGGCTAAACTGCCCGAAGGATTTTTCCGGGAGTTCATGGAGCAGATCGCCGCCGGCAGTCCATCTCGGCTGGATGCCCTTCGAAATCTGAAGGTGTCCAATGTGGACATCGCCTTTGCCAGTGCGTTCGGCTCGCTGATTTCGGGCTCGTTGCTGGTCGGCTTCATTCAGCACCTGAATGGAGCGGACATTTGGATCGCCCTTTCGGCGGCGGTTCCGGCTCTGGCGGGGCTGGTTCAGATTCCGGGAGCGATCTGGGGCCGGGGCTTCCCGTACTATCGGAGGTTCATCCAGGTGGGCGGCTGGGCCTGGCGGCTCTTCCATCTGCCGCTTGTCTTCCTGCCCCTGCTGCCCTTCAGCGAGGGTCTGCGCCTGGCGGCGATGATCCTCTGCATCGGGATGGCCGCCTTCTCCATCGGGATCGTCCAGCCGATCTACAACGACTGGATCGCCGAGATGGTCCCATCGGCGAGCCGGGGCTACTACTTCTCTCGCCGCCTGCTGATCGCGACGGTGAGCGGGGCATCGACGGGCCTGGTCGGCGGCTTCGCCCTGGACAGGTTTCGGGCGGCGGGGCAGGAGGCGCTCGGCTTCACCTGCATCTTCGGCCTGGGCTGGATTCTCGGGATGATCTCGATGGCCTTCTTCCTGAAGATGCAGGACTTCCCTCGGCCCAAACCGGTCATGGGCTCTCTCAAGGAGAAGCTCCGGCAGATGGTGAGTCCGGCCAAGGACCGGAACTACCGGATGTTCCTGCTCTTCGTCCTGGTCTTCTCCGTGAGCCAGGGGTTTGCGGGCCAATACTTCGCCGCCTACAGCCGCGAGGTCTTGGACCTGCCTTTCACGGTGCTCCAGCTCTTCGGAATCAGCCATACGGTCTCGGTGATCCTCTTCGTGAAGATGTGGGGGTTCCTCTGCGACCGGTACGGGAACAAGCCGATTCTGGTCCTCCAGCTGTTCCTGGTCGCCATGACTCCGCTTCAGTGGCTGGTGACCTCTCCGGGGGCTGGGGCCTTCAACTCCATCTGGCTGATCAGCACGCACCTGATCAACGGGTTCGTCTGGTCGGGGATCGGGGTCGCCCAGGGGAACCTGGCGATCAGCACGGCCGATCCGGACGACCGTCCGAACTACCTGGCGGCGGTCTCGGCGGTGACGGCTCTGGCGATGGGCGTCTCGCCGATGCTCGGCTACCTCAGCCTCGAGTTTCTGCGGCCGCTCATGGCGGCCGAGTGGGCCTACAAGTGGATGTTCGGCAGCCTGATCCTCATCCGGGTTGCGGCCCTGCTCCTGGCTCTGCCGATCCGGGAGGCGGGCAGCTCTTCGGTGCGCAAGACGATCGCCCAGATGATCCAGGTGAAGCCGACGGGCGTTCGGGCCCTGCGCCGGATCGGGTCCACCCAGGCGGCCGGCGATCGGGAGAAGGCGGTCGCCGATCTGGGTTCGACCCGACTGGCTCTGGGATCGGACGACGCGGCCGCGGCCCTCAGCGATCCTTCGCCACGGGTCCGTCGGCAGGCGGCCCAATCCCTGAGTCAGATCGGCACCGACGGGGCGGTGGCGGCCCTGGTGGCCCACGCCGAGCAACACCCTGAGCTGGTCGATGAGGATGTGGTCGATGCGCTGGGGCGGTGTCCTGGGGCGCGTCCGGGGCCGCTTCTCATCCGGTTCCTGTCCGATCCTCGGGCCAGCATCCGGCGGGCGGCGGTTCGGTCGCTCGGGCAGGGCCGGCATCGCGAGGCATTGGAACAGCTGAAGGAGGCGGCCTCTTCGCAGGAAGACTTCGACCTTCGGCGCTCGGCGATCCAGGCGCTTCGGCAGATCGAGGCGGTGGAGGCGGCGGACGTCTTCGCCGAGGCCCTTTTGGCGCCTCATCCTTCGGTGCGTTCCGCTGCGGCCGAGGCGGTTTCCGAGCTTGAGCTTCGGAGCCTTGCCCCGGTCCTTCGGCGCACCATCCGGGTCCACGGCGATCAGGTCGGCAGCGAGGTGGCCTATGCGCTGGGAGTCGCGGGCGATCCCGAAGACCTGACCGCGATCCTGACGGTGGCGGCGGGTCGGCAGAGCCTCCCTCTCCGACGTCGCGCCCTGATGGGAGCCGCCCGTCTGCTGGGGGTCGAGCCGGAGTTCTACCGGCTGATCGTCCAGCCGGAGGCGGCTCGGGACGAGGAGCTTTTGAAGCGGTTCGGAGATGCGATCAAGACGGATCCTCGGTTCAGTCAGGCTCTGGACTCCCACTCTTCCGGGCGGCAGGCGGAAGCCCTGCGGATTCTCGCGACTGCGGTCGATCATCCGTCCATCCGAGTGATGGCCGAACACGACGTGGATGAGCTCTTCCTGGTGGCGGCGCTGGCGGCGGCCGGGATCATGGAAGGCCGCCGGACGGGAGAGACCGGCGAGTCATGAGGCTTTCCGTTCCCGGGTTCACCAGCCGGCTCCGGATGGTTCTCATCGTTCGGATTTCGGCGATCCTGCTGGCGGTCATCGTCCTGGTCGGGGTGAACCTGTACCAGCGGGCGACCCGGGAGGTGGCGGAGATCACCGACCGCATCATCCTCTCCACCGGCCGGCTCATCGACCAGCGGCTGGAGGCTCTCTTGACGGGCACGGCGAGTCAGGCCGAGCTGATGGCCGAGGTCCTGAAGCCCGCCGCCGTCTCTGGAGGGGACGAGGGCACGGTCGCCCGCCGCTT
>JAKRSE010000391.1 GCA_022402505.1 Fimbriimonadaceae bacterium
CCTGCCCGGTTCCCCCTGGAAGACCCTGCTCGCCTCGGTCAGCAGCTTCGTCGTCACCCGCGACCGATGAGCCTTCGCCTGGCGATCCTGGACCTGGACGGCACGGTCTACCGGGGCTCGGAGCCGGTGGAGGGCGCGGCCGAAGCGGTGGCTCGGCTCCTGCAGTCGGGGGTGCTGATCCGCTATCTGACCAACAATTCGGCGGCTCGGCCGGCTGAAGTCGCCGCCAAGCTGACCCGCATGGGAATCCCGGCTGAGGCGGAGTGGGTGATCGGCACCGGTCCGGCCGCCCTCCAGCGGGCCGCCGAACTCGGGCTCCGGCGACCGCTCATCGTCGGCGAACCGGGCCTGCTGGAATCGGCGGCCGAAGCGGGATTCCACGACCCCGGCGAGACGCCCGACGGCCTGATCACGGGAATCTGCCGAACCTTCGACTACCGGATGCTCGACCGGGCCCTGCAGGCGGGGCTGACCGGAGGTCCCTGGATCGCCACCAATCGAGACGGAACCTATCCGCGAGAGGGAGGCCGGGTGGAGCCGGGGGCGGGGGCGATCGTCGGAGCCATCGCCGCCGCGCTCGGCCGCGAACCCGACGAGGTGATCGGCAAGCCGGAACCCACGCTCATCCTCGGACTCCTGAACTCGCTGGGAATCCGGCCGGATGAGGCGATCGTCGTCGGCGACCGGCCCGACACGGACCTGGAGGCCGGACGGCGGGCGGGCGTGCCCACCTGGCTGGTGCTGACCGGAGTCCAGAAGTCGGCGATCCCGGGTCAGCCCGGAAGCCCGGACCTCATCGGCCTCGTCGATTCGCTTGCCTGAGGCCGCTCACTCTTCCGGCTCTTTCTGATCCGGTCGCTGGAGGACCCTTCCGACCTCGTTCTCATCGCCTACGCCGAAGCCGGAGAAGGCCGCGATCACCATCCCGTCCCGATCGATCCTCAGGAAGTAGGGGGTGACGGGGATGCCCAGGGCCAGGTCCACCCGGCCGTCCACATCGCGGAGAGCCTCGCCCCCCAGCCGTGCCGGAGCCCGGGCGTCCAGGACGACCTCAATCGGCTTGAGCGGGCCAAGCCCGGCCTTCACCTTGGCCCAGGAGGCCTGGAGCCGGTCCGACGCCGGGCAGTCGGGCGAGGTGAAGACCAACACACGGTCCCTCGGAAGGTCGCGGTCCTGCCCGCCGGCAGCCGACTTCAGCTTGAGTTCGGGCGCCTTTTCGCCGGGCGCAATCGCCACCCTGACCGGCAGATGGTTCGGCTCCCAGCCGGTGGGGGGTTCCGTGTCGAAGACGGGAGCCGGGATCGGGTTTCGGTCGACCGACTTCAGCCGAAACCGGATGTGGGTGGTCAGCATCCCCTCGTTCTTCTGTTCGAACACGATCGGAGCTCCGGAGGCGTCGATCTGGAGCCGCCAGGTGACGCGCCCGCCCTGCCCTTCTTCCGAGGCGACCAGGACCCCGTTTTCCTCCTTGAAGGGCACCTCCTTCAGAAACCTGAGTCCGACGTCCAACAGGTGGGTCGGGCGGATGCGGAGGAAGGTCGGCGGGGCCAGGTCCGATGCCTGCGCCTCCAGCGGCCGTCCCGGATACTCCTGATACACCCGCGTGGACCCATCCTTCCAGAGGCTGATGCCCTGATTCTGAACCCAGGAAAATTCGCCCACCGGACTGGAAACGACGGTGGATCGGCGTCCCGGAGCCCGCCGAAAGACCAGCGGAAGGCTCGGCCCAGGGGGAATCAGCTGCTCCACATCCAGCTGGATCGTCATCTCCGGAGATCGGCCGAGAAAGTCCTCCAGACGCTCCAGCGGCGGACGGTCGCGGAGCATCGCCAGGGCCGTGAGGGAGAGGGCGGAGACCATGGCTGTTCCTCGGCAGGATATCTCATTCCGATCCGCTAAGGTTGCCTGGGTTCCGACTTCTTGATGCGGGAACAAGCCCTTTCGGAGAGGCTATGGGTATGGAGCAGAAGTTCGTCGTCTTCCAGCTGGGCAAAGAGCGGTATGGGATCGCCATCGAGGATGTGGAGCGCATCCTCCAGGAGCAGAAGGCGACGCCTCTGCCCGGGATGCCCCCCGGATTCGCCGGGGTTTTTGAGCTGCGAGGCGAGACCATCCCGGTGCTGAAGCTGGCCGACCGGCTGGGCCTGGTCTCGATGGGCGAGCCGGACCGCCGCTCGCTCGTGGTCGTCCAGAGCAGCTGGGGCCGTTGCGCCTGGCTTGTGGACAAGGTCGAAGGGATCATCTCGCTGGAGGACGGCGAGATCGAGGACGGTCCGGAGATGGTTCGGGGCGGCGAGGACGACCGAGTCAAGGGACTCGGCCGCACCGGCGACCGCCTCGTCGTCCTCCTCCACCCCGACCAGGCCCTGGCTCCATCAGCCTTGGCCGCGGCAGCCTGAGATCTCCGGTCCCCGGCGGCGGGGCTGAATGCGGGCGGGGCTCTGGTGTTCAACACCGCCGGCAACAAGGTCACCCGCACCTATCACGAAGGGCAGATGGCGGCCGAGGAGGAGGTTCTCCAGGGAGGAGCCCTGCAGACCCTGACCCGCAGCTTCCTGGGCGGTCGAGGCCTGGAGGCGATGACGACCACCGAATCCGGCAACACTTCGACCGCCTATCCGTTGTATGATACGCATGGGAACATGGTGGCGACGCTGACCAAGAACGCGGCCGGGACATCCTGGAACGTGGGCAACCTCCGTTCCTATGATGTCTGGGGAGCCGTGCGTTCGGGAGCAGCCACCGGAGGCCCCTCCGGCCGCTATGTCGCGAACCTGGGCCATGTGCAGGACGACGAATCCGGCCTGATCTACATGCGAGCCCGGTACTACGAGCCGGGCACGGGACGGTTCATCTCCGAGGACCCTGCCGGGGATGGAGCGAACTGGTACAGCTATGCATCCAACCAGCCAAACATAAAGAGCGACGCTTCTGGGAAAACCGCTCACATCGTAATGGCAATGGTCTTCGGTGCAATCTGGGGCTTCGTTTCCGGAATTGCTGAATCGCTCTCTGTTTCCAACTCTAGGGAAAAGTTTGCGATTATAGTAGGAGCGGTTGTTGGCGGGGTCCTTGGTGCGGCTGTCACAGCAGCAGGTGGCGGTGTCTTTCTCGGAAGCGCAGTTTCATCAGCTACCTCGATTGCTCTCGCAGATATGCTCTCTGGCAAAGGGTTCAATCTGATCAAAGTGCTGACAGCCGCTGGTATTGGCGGCGTGATGGGAGCGGCAATGAAGGTCGCCACGCATCTTGGCTTCAAGAATTGGGCACTGAAAGCGGCAGCTGAGGACATTGAGATGCTGGATGTAGCCTTGGCCTTCCTTGGCGGGATAGTGGGTGATGGAGTCACTGGCTTTGTCTATGCTTGACATTCGAGTATTAAGTGCCTCATACCGAAGGTCCGTTCGGGCAATGAGAAACTTTATGGTAGCGCTAACGGTAGCGTTCTTGGTCACTGCTCTTTCAGAAGAGCATCCTTTAGCATCACTACTCTATGTATTCGGCGTAATTGTCACGGGGAGTCATGTTGTGATTGCACACATGATTGATAAACAACTTAGTTGCCTTCGGACTGTTCATGCGAGTTTGCTCTGTGGACCGCTTTGCCTGCCCAGGCCACTTGTCCCTATCTTTGTCAGGCTAGGCCAAATGGCCTTTTTGAAGGTCTTTGTCGAGTCGCATGTGGTTACGCTCGGGTTGCTCCGACATGACTAGGCTGTAACTTGTTGGTTCTTCTAACCTGGAGGCGGTGACGACCACCGAATCCGGCAACACGACGACCGCCTATCCGCTGTATGATACGCATGGGAACATGGTGGCGACGCTGACCAAGAACGCGGCCGGGACATCCTGGAACGTGGGCAACCTCCGTTCCTATGATGTCTGGGGAGCCGTGCGCTCGGGCGCAGCCACCGGAGGCCCCTCCGGCCGCTATGTCGCGAACCTGGGGCATGTCCAGGACGATGAATCCGGCCTGATCTCCATGCGGGCCCGGTACTACGAGCCGGGCACGGGACGGTTCATCTCCGAGGACCCGGCTGGGGACGGGGCGAACTGGTTTGTTTATTGCATGAACTTGCCGTCAGTACTTTTTGACAAGCATGGATTATACGCAGAAGATGTGTATATGACTGGCAAAATGATCGGCTTTATTGGCTTGAATATAGCGCTCTTTGGATGGGTCTTGGGCAGTGAGTTTAGTACCCCATTGAAGCGCATCCAGTTTCTAACAAACGCGTTAGTTATTTCTGGGCTTGGTTTCGCTATTGCATTTAGTGGTGGCTCAGATATTGCTGCTGAGTGGAAGTTGGCGAATGCTGTCCTGGGAACTTCTGCTGGGCTCATAAGAGCGATTGTAGGTATGGCTGTAGCAGCCGATTTGGTCCACAACTCCGAATCGGTAGCCAAAGTCGCTCTCGCTGCGACTCTTGCGTACAACATGATGATCATTGGTGCACTTGTCGCAATCGATGCGGGAGTTCTTGAATGATTCGTCAACCTAGCGTTCTTATCATGGACTATGTACTAGTCTGCATGTTAGTGATCGTTGCAGCCATAGTCTTCGGCATCGAAGGCTCCGCGATTCAATCTTGGACAATACTCATGGGGTTCTTCGTATTCTTGGCTGCCGCAGATTGGGTACCCCAGAAAGTGCTACGTTTTTCCATCATGGTTATGATCCTCATTGCCGCCCCAGTCATTTCATTCTGGCTCTTTTGGAGGGAGCCTGGCAGTTTCTCTTCGCTGACAGTTCTCTGCATGTTGCCATTTTTCGCGATCCCATTCTTGAGAATAGTCACGCATGCGTTTCCCGCCCCCGAAAAGAACAGGTATGATGACTGCTGACCAGTGCACCTTTTCAGGATTGTAGTTGTGCAGTGATTGATGTGGTGATGAGGAACCATCTTTGCCAGCCTCGAGCTTAGGAGTGAGTTGAGCAACTCCTGGCTTCAAGCTTAGTGCGCCTAAACGGGGGGTCAAATGAATGTCCGTACATCCCAGATGCGCATCTATGGCGATTCTCGAAGGCTGCTTTGTGCTCGAAAATGTCGCTCCGGAGTTGCTCAACCCGCGCCTAGAATCAGAGTGGAGTGAAATCGGTGTCCGTAACGATCGGTTCTGTTGTATGTATGATTTTCACCCTTGTGTCCACGGCTCTGATTTCGGGAGCGGCGGAGCCAGGATTCAAGCGAATGTTGCAGCCTCCGCCAAAACGCCTTGCGGTAAGCTCTCAGTGGGCTATTTTGGCTGCGTCAATGTTCCTCTTCCGGTTTGCTGGCGAAGGCATCTGGGTCATGTCAGGGGTGCTCTCGGCAGGAAACTTGCTGATTTGGTGGAGGAGTTTTCGGCGCCACAAATCATGCCAACGATAATCTCGCCCTCTGGCCCTGAAGACGGCGACGAAGTTCTGGGTTCCGAACGGATCCGGCTTCTTGCTCCAGCGCACTGAGACCTACGGCTACGATGCTCAGCTGGACTATCTGACCTCGGTCAACTACGGCGACGGCTCTCCGGTGCAGACCTGGCAGTACGACGCGGCGGGGAACCGTTCGGCGGCTTCGGCGACTCCGGGCGCCTGGGTCTACGACAATCTGAACCGCATGACCGCCTCTC
>JAKRSE010000392.1:0-3760 GCA_022402505.1 Fimbriimonadaceae bacterium
AGGTGTTCCAGAGGTCCAGAGCGATCCCGAGGCAGTCGTAGCCCGGCCCCAGATTCGCGCTGGTCGCCGGCACACGGGCTGCGATCCTCAACCGATCACCTCCAGCAGGGCGTCCGTCGTCCCGGCGATCCGCACGGGGCTGAAGTCGTCCGGCACGGCGGAATCGGGGTCCTTCAGTCCGTGGCCCGTCAGCACGGTCACGACCCGAAGGCCCTTCACATCGAGGCCGTTCAGGCAGATCGCCCGGCCCAGGCCCGCCAGGCCCGCCGCCGAGCTGGGTTCGCAGAAGACGCCCTCCAGCCGGGCGAGCTGGCGGTATTGGTGAAGAATCTCTCGATCTGAAGCGGCGTGGACCTCGCCGCCGGATTCGGCCAAGGCGGCTTCCGCCTGCTTCCAGCGGGCAGGATTTCCGATCCGGATCGCGGTCGCCACCGTCTCCGGGTGCTCCACCGGATGCCCCAGAACCAGAGGCGCGGCGCCCTCGGCCTGGGCCCCGATGCACCTGGGCAGCCTCGTCGCATTCCCGGCGTCGCGGTCCTCGCGGAACCCCTGCCAGTAGGCGGTGATGTTCCCCGCATTGCCGATCGGCAGAGCGAGGATGTCCGGCGCGTCGCCCAGGTCTTCGACGATCTCGAACGAGGCGGTCTTCTGACCTTCGATCCGGGCCGGATTCACCGAATTCACCAGGGCGATCGGGCTCCGGTCGGCGGCTTCCCGGACCATGCGGAGCCCCACGTCGAAGCTTCCCTCGATCATCACCACCTTGGCGCCATAGGCGATGGCTCCGGCGAGCTTGCCCAGGGCGATCTTCCCTTCCGGCACCACCACCAGGCAGGACATTCCGGCCCGGGCGGCGTAGGCGGCGGCGCTTGCGGCCGTGTTGCCGGTGCTGGCGCAGAGGAGCGCCTTGGCTCCGCGGGCACGGGCCTCGGTGACGGCGGCGCACATCCCTCGATCCTTGAAGCTGGCCGTGGGATTGAGCCCCTCAAACTTGGCATAGAGCTCGAAGCCGCCGCCGAAGACTTCGGCCAGGCGGGGGAGGGGAATCAGCGGCGTCCCGCCTTCGCAGAGGCTGACCGGATCCGCCTTGCCTTCCAGATTCAGCCGGTCGGCAAAACGGGCGACCACCCCGCGACGCTTGGAACACCCCGCCATCAGACCGCCATTTTGACCCATGAGCGGTTCAATCTTCGGCATTTTTGCCGGGGTCGCGAGGGTTCCAGGGCCGCTGGATGGAATCCGGCGACTCCCCGGCACGGAGCCCGGCGGCCGCACCCTCGCGTCCTTCGCCCAGACACTCGAAGAGGTTGCGGACCAGCCGGCCCAGGGTCTCCCCGCCGACCCCCTGGGCCTCCAGAAGGTCCACCAGGCGGCGGGCGTTCTCCAGGGCCGTCAGGCGGTCGGCTTCGGCCTCCTCGGGCTCGGGATTGTCTTCGGCTCCCAGGTGGAACATGAGCCCCGCCGCCAGCTCGGCCGCCGCCTCCTTCACCCGGCGGCGAACATCTTCCCGAGGGCCAAGCCGCCGCGCGATCCGCCCCGCAACCTCGGCCGCATGGGGCAGGTTCAGGGGAAGGTCGAAGAAGGGTGCATCCTCGCTCGCCATGGTTCGATTTTGGCCCACGATGGCCGGCCACGCCATCGTCCGCCATCGTCCGCCGACTCTGCGACCCCAGAAGAGGTGCCGGGAACGGGATCGGCCGATCCGCCATTCCCAGGGAGCGGTACCCTGACCGACTGCACAATGCCACCGACCTTCAAGCTGTATGACACGATGACCCGCACGGTGAAGCCGCTGGAGACCGTCGAGCCCGGCCATCTCCGGTTCTACTGTTGCGGACCGACAGTCTACAGTCACGCCCACATCGGCAACTTCCGGACCTTCGTGAATGCCGATCTGGTGGTTCGGGTGGCCCAGGCTCTGGGCTGGCGGGTGACCTACGTCAGCAACATCACCGACGTCGGCCACCTGACCCAGGACGATGCGGCTGATGCCGGAGGCGAAGACAAGATGGCCCGCGCCCTGGCCTCCAAGGACGGCGAGCGGTTCAACAGCGTCTGGGAACTGGCCGAGCATTACGAGCAGGGCTTCCGAAACGACTGGAACCGCTTGAATCTCAGGGAGCCCGAGGTCCGGCCGCGGGCCACCCAGCACATGCGGGAGCAGATTCTGGCGGTGGAAGAGCTGATCTCTCAGGGCCGAGCCTATGAAACCCCCACCGGCGTCTACTTTTCGGTCGATTCCTTCGAGGACTACGGCAAGCTGAGCGGCAATCGGAGCCGCGACGACCTCAAGGTCGCCGTCCGCGAGGTGGTCCAGGATGACAACAAGCGGAACCCGGCCGACTTCGCCCTCTGGAAGAAGGACGACAAGCACCTGATGCAGTGGCATTCGCCCTGGGGCTGGGGCTTCCCTGGGTGGCATCTGGAGTGCAGCTGCATGGCGCGGGCCTATCTGGGCGACACGATCGACCTGCATGCCGGCGGCGAAGACCTCGTCTTTCCGCACCACGAATGCGAGATCGCCCAGAGCGAATCGTTGACGGGCAAGAGCTTCTCCAACCACTGGATGCACGTCCGATTTCTCCAGGTTGACGGTGAGAAGATGGCGAAATCCGCCGGAAACTTCTACACGCTGCGGGAGCTGGTGGACGTTCGGGGCTTCGATCCTTTGGCCGTCCGCTACGCCCTGCTTGCGACCCCTTACGGCAAGCCGCTGAACTTCACGCTGACGAATCTGGAGGCGGCCGAGCGGCATGTCCGTCGGGCTCGGTCGGCCGCCCAGAGAGTGTCGGAGGCTCTCGGGAAGCCCTTCCACCAGGTGGAGCCGGGCCCGACCCGCTGGGACCGAGTCTACGACGAGGCCCTGGAAGCCCTCTGCGACGACCTGAACACCTCGGTGGCTCTGGCCCGTTTCCTGGAGGCGATCAAGGACCTGACCAAAGAAGAAAGCTGGACTCCGGAAGAGGCGGTCGAGGCCGCGCGGCTCCTCCGAAGATTCGAGGATCTTCTCGGTCTGATCGGCGGCGAGCGGACCTCCGAAGAGGCCGCCGAGCCGACCGAAGACGCCGCCTGGATCGAGCAGAAGATCAACGAACGGGCCGAGGCGAAGAAGGCCAAGAACTTCGCCCGAGCCGACGCCATCCGGGCCGAGCTGGATGCGGCCGGAATCGAACTTCGAGACAGCCCTTCCGGCACCGAGTGGGTGCGGCGACCCCAGGCCTGAGGCTTCAGCCGGTGTGGGCCCGACGGCGCGCGAGTCGGGCCCGCGCCGCCTGGACCACATTCCACTTCTGGTCCGGCGTCATCATCGGCCAGGAGGTGATCTCCGTGACCGAACGGCCGCAGCCGGTGCAGATGGACTGGCCGTCCAGGCGGCAGAGGTGGACGCAGGGGGATGCCACGTCCTGATCAATCTCGCTGACTTTTCGGTTCTCCATTCCTGCCACCCAGTCCGGTATTTCTCATTCTTGCGCATTTCGGAGCAGTTTTGCCCGAGTGACTGGCATCTTTCCGGCCGGTATCCTTCCGCTGGGTGAAGAGAGGGTGAAGGTCGGTCCGGCGGTCGCCGAGTTTTTGGGCGTCTTCTTCCTCTGCCTGGCGGCGACCCTGGCCGGGCATCACCTTGGAGGAGGTCCGGCCGCGCTGGTGGGGGCGGCCCTCGTCTCGGGGGTGGTGATCGCCGCCGGAATCGCGGCCTTCGCCCCGACCAGCGGAGCCCACTTCAATCCCGCCGTGTCCCTGAGCTTCCTCCTCCTCGGGC
>JAKRSE010000392.1:3770-5547 GCA_022402505.1 Fimbriimonadaceae bacterium
GCCGGCACGTTTGCGGGCTACGTCCTGGCCCAGCTCGGCGGCTGGCTGGCCGGAGCCTGGGCGGCCGGCGCCGTCCTGCCTGCCGGTTCGGTCCTGTCCGGGACGCCGATGATTCAGCCTGGCCTTTCACCCGCGGCCGCCGTGCTGCTGGAATCGGCGGCAACCCTGCTCCTGATGATCGTCATCCTCGGCTCAGCGGTGGGTCGCAGAGCGACGCCCCAGACGGCACCGATCCTCATCGGCTTCACGATCACGGCGATGATCCTGGCCCTCGGCCCGCTCACGGGTGCGGCGATGAACCCCGCGCGCCACCTCGGCCCCGCCATTGTGAGCGGCTCGCTCGACGGATGGTGGATCTATTGGCTGGGTCCGGCGGCGGGCGCGACGGCCGGAACGATGCTCTGGCGATTCGTTCTGGAGCCGCCGAGCACCGAAGATTCTTGACATTGGCCCGCCGACGGCTTGACTTTGGAGAGCCCGACGGGCCAAACCGGCGAAGATGCCGATTCCCTTCGTCGGCCGGCGGATGAGCCGGACCGAATTCGAACAGCACCTCGCCGGACTCACCTTCGCGGGCTTCCAACCCAGGTCGGTGACGCTTCACCACACCGCCTCGCCCAGCCTCGCCCAACGTCCGCAGGGGTTCACGGCCCAGCATCTGCTGAACCTGCGGCATTACTACGAGAACACCATGGGATGGTCGGGGGCGCCGCACGTCTTCGTAGACGACCAGGCGGATGGCATCATCGTCTTCCAGCGCCTGGATCGGCGGGGCGTACACGCAGTGAGCTTCAACGCAACGAGCTGGGGCGTGGAGATGCTCGGCTTCTTCGACACCGAGAGCCCGACCACCGGCCGAGGGCTGAAGGTCTACGAGAATGCCATGGCCGCCCTGGCCCTCATGAACAAGCGGATCGGGGTCGGAGCCGAAACGGTGAAGTTCCATCGGGACGACCCGCGCACCCGCAAGACCTGCCCCGGCACCAGAATCGACAAGGTGAAGGTCATTCGGGATGTCGCCGCCCGCATGCAGGCCGCACCGCCGCCGGACTTGGACGATCAGGAAACGTTCAACTCCTGGCGGGTGTTCCTGCATGGAGGGACGGAATTTCTGCCCGTGAGAATGGTCGGCGGGCGGCCGGTCGGGCCGATCCGAGCCATGCTGGATGCCCTGACTCCCGGAGGATCACTCCGCCTCTCGACCGACAAGCAGAAAGTCTTCTGGACCCCGCCCGGGCCCCAGGTCGCCCGCGAGATTCCGGTCGCCGAGATCGACGAACGAGGCGCCTCCTGGGCCCTCATCCGCGACCTCGCCACCGCCGCCGGCCGGACCCTGGCGGTGAATGGACGAGAGATTCGGATCTCGAGCTGAGTTGATTCCTCAGGCCGTTGCCGGTTTCGGCCGGTCACGCTGCCCGCACCCCCGCAGGCGCGCGTCCCGTATACTGTTTCCGGTACGGCCATGGGATTCTTCGACAAGCTCCGGGGCGAATTCATCGACATCATCGAATGGACCGACGACAACCGAGACGTCATGGTCTATCGGTTCGAGCGGCACAACAATGAGATCAAGAACGGAGCCAAGCTCACCGTCCGCGAATCTCAGGTTGCGGTCTTCGTGGATGAAGGGCAGATCGCCGACGTCTTCACCCCCGGCATGTATACGCTGGAGACGGCGAACCTGCCGATCCTCAGCACCCTCAAGGGCTGGAAGTACGGGTTCAACAGCCCGTTCAAGGCGGAGGTCTACTTCGTCAACACCCGCCGCTTCACCGAC
>JAKRSE010000393.1 GCA_022402505.1 Fimbriimonadaceae bacterium
GCGCCCTACACGCCGAGCTACGTCAAGGCGCCGCAGGGCCTCGCCGAGGGGCTGGACGGCTGGCACGGCAACGCCAAGCTCCGGAAGAATTCGCCGCTGGAATCCCGCCCCCTCTTTCTCGCCTTCTTCCTGGGCATTGTGACCCTGAAGAAGATGAGGCCCGAGGCGATTTCGGTCGAAGCCGAGCTCGACCGCCTCTACGAATCGGCCTTCAAGCGTTGAGCTCGGAAGGCGCAGCCAGGCGGCAGGCGCACACGCCGTCCGGGAGCCGGTGGGCCGGAGGGTCCTGCCCGCAGATGTCGATGCGGTGGCCGCAGCGGGGAGCGAAGGCGCAGCCCTCACCAATTTCGCCGGGCATCGGCGGGCGGCCCGGGATCACCTTCAGCCGATTCAGCGCATGGTCCGGCATGGAATCGAGCAGCCCGATCGTGTAGGGGTGCATGGGCCGACGCAGCACCCGCTCGGCCGATCCCGATTCCACCACTCGACCCGCATAGAAGACCGCCACCTGCTCCGACATCGCGCCGATGACCCCGATGTCGTGGCTGATCAGGACCACCGTCGTGCCCGTCTCCCTCTGCATCTCCCGCAGCAGCCGCAGAATCTGAGCCTGCAGGGTCACGTCCAGGGCCGTGGTCGGCTCATCGGCGATCAACAGCCGAGGACGGGCCGCGAAGGCGATGGCGATGACCACCCGCTGCCGCTGGCCTCCGCTCAGCCGGTGCGGATGCTTGCGGGCCGAACCCTCCGGATCGGGAATCCCGACCCGCTCCAGCATCTCCACCGCCTTGCGACGAGCCTCGTCCGGACCCGCCTTCTGGTGCAGTCGGTAGACCTCGGCGATCTGGTCTCCCACCCGCATCATCGGATTCAGGCTGGTGAACGGGTCCTGCATGACCAGAGCGATCTCGCGGCCCCGGAGGCTGCGCCACTCCGATTCGGAAGCCCGGCTCAGGTCTCGACCCCCCAGGCGAATCGAGCCCGATTCGACCGCCGCACCGGGAGGGAGCATCCCCATCAGGGCCAGGGCCGTCATCGACTTGCCGCAGCCGGACTCTCCGACGATCCCCAGAGTGCCGCCTTCGGCCACCTCCAGGTCCACCCCTCGCAGAATCGGAACCCCGCGGATGGAGACCCGCAGCCCCTCGACCTGCAGAAAAGACATGAAGAATCAGTATTACCGAAGCGACGAATTCCGGTATAGTCCCACTGATGTCATCCACGATTCGTGTCGTCGTTGCCGACGACGAACCGGCATACCGGAGCGCGATCCAAAGGACGCTCACGCTGATGCCGGAATGCCAGCTCCTTGCCGTCTGCAAGGATGGGCAGGAGGCTCTGGACGCCTGTCTGGCCGACCCGCCCGACGTCATCCTCACCGATATCAACATGCCCAAGATGGACGGCCTCGAGCTGATGCGCCGTCTGCAGAAGAAGGAAGGCGACATCAAGATCGTGGTCCTGACCATCAACGACGATGAAGAGACCGTGTTCGAAGCCTTCCGATGCGGAGCCCTGGGCTACCTGCTGAAGACCTCCACGCCGCAGGAAGTGATCGACGGGATCCGGCTGGCCCACCGAGGCGAGGCGAAGATCACCCCGAAGATCGCCACCAAGGTCATCGAAGACTTCCGCCGCGTGAAGGACGACGATGAGACCGACGACACCGAGCTCTACGTCCTTTCCGACCGGGAAACGGAGATTCTGGAGCTCATCGCCAAGGGTCTGCGAAACAAGGAGATCGCCAACCATCTCAGCATTGCCGAGAAGACGGTCAAGAACCACGTCAGCAACATCCTCAAGGCTCTCCAGGTCAACAGTCGCACCGAAGCGGCCATGAAGGCGGTCAAGGCGAAGCTCGTCCAGGGAAACTGACCGCGCCGGGGTGGGCAACGGCGGACGACGACTGATCTCCCTGCAAACCAAATTCTCCGAGACGGCCCCCACCGGCCCTCGGCCTGAACCCGAAAACGCACCGCGGCTCCGCTCCGGTGCGTTTTTTCTTGCGGGTTTCCGCTATCCTCCGAGACGATGCGACTCGGCTCCGGCTTCAACGTTCAGTGGATCTTCCATCACACGCCCGGACGGCCCGCGGCCGAAGTGGACCGCCGGATGCTCGACTGGATCGCCCGACGCGGCTTCAACTTCGTCCGGGTCGCCTCAAGCTACCGCTACTGGACCCGCGACTTCGACTACCTGAACCCGGACCTCGCCTTCTTCGACTGGGTGGACGGCTGCCTCGCCGAATGCCGGATGCGGGGAATCCACCTCTGCTTCAACATTCACCGAGCGCCCGGCTACTGCATCAACGAAGACCGCAATTCACCCGAAAGGCACATCCTCTGGACCGACGCTCCGGCTCAGGACGGCTTCGCCCACCAGTGGGCCGCACTCGCCGAACGCTATCGCGGAGTCCCGGCCGCCGACCTCAGCTTCGACCTGCTGAACGAGCCGCCGGAACTCGGCCGCGACGGGTTCACCGAAGACATCCCTGAAGCGCTGATGCGCCGCGTCATCGCCGGAATCCGGGCCGCCGATCCCGACCGCCCGATCATCCTGGACGGGATCGCCGGAGGACACATCGCCATCCCCGAACTGGCCGACGCGGCCGACGTCCACTCCACCCGCGGCTACATGCCCATGACTCTCAGCCATCAGGGCGCGGGTTGGTGGACCGGGTGGAAGGAATGGCCGGAGCCCGTCTGGCCGGGCGCACTGTTCGACGGTCGAACCTGGGACCGAGCGGCTCTCCGCGACTACTACGAGCCCTGGCGAGCGGTCCAGGCAGCCGGCACCGCCGTCCACGTCGGCGAGTTCGGCTGCTACAACCAGGTCGACAACGACACCGCCCTCGCCTGGTTCAAGGACCTGCTGGGAGTGTTTCAGGAGTTCGGCTGGAACTACGGGCTCTGGGGCTTTGAAGGCGCGTTCGGCATCGTGAAACATGGCCGCCCGGGAGCGGTCTACGAGGACCTGGACGGCTACGAAGTGGACCGAGCCCTGCTCGATCTTCTGCTGGAACACCGGACTGAAGTCTGATTCGGACGGCCCGGGGAACTCGGTGGAGAATGCAGCCATGCAACGGAAGATCACCATCGTGACGGAGCCGGCCGAGGAGGGCGGATTCACGGCCTGGATTCTTGAAGTGCCGGGGGCCATCTCCGAGGGGGAGACGATCGAGGAGGCCCGGGAAATGGTCTTGGATGCCTTGAAGGAACTGAGCCTGGCTCGACACGGGTCGCAAAAAGATAAGCCGGAACGCCCGACCGGGACTCCGCCTCCGCAAGATTGATCGCCCCCGGATTCAGGGGATGGCGGAGGTCAATCCTCCAGTCGTCCGGCCCAGCGGATTCCGCCGAGGAGATGCCGTCGGAAGTCCGGCTCGGCGAAGCTCTCCTTGGTGTGCCCGCCGCCCGTATACCAGCTTCGCCCACCGTCGATCTGAGCGCACCAGGCGATCGGATGATCGTCGCCCATCGTGTGGCCCTGGTAGCTGGCGGGGTCCAGCTTGAGCAGAATCCGGGTGCCGGCCGCGGGGACCGAACGGTAGTCGTACCACTCGTCCGTTCGATTCCACTCGAGCCCAAGGTGCTTCGTGCTGGGATGGGTGCGATCGACGACCCAGATCTTGGCCGGCTGAATGTGAGGATGCGACCGGAAGTAGGCGCCGACCAGCCGCCCGTACCACTCCCACCCGTACTCGGTGTCGGCGGCCGCGTGGATGCCCACAAAGCCGTTGCCGCGGCGGATGAACCGCTCCATCGCCTCCTGCTGCTCGCGGTTCAGGATGTCGCCCGTGGTGTTCAGGAAGACGATGACGCGGAAGTCGCGCAGGCCGGCGTCGGCGCAGACATCCGAGTCCTCGGTCGCGACCGTCTCCCAGCCGCCCTCGGAACCCAGCGCCTTCAGAGTCTCGATGCCGGTGGGGATGCTGTCATGCCGAAAGCCGGCGGTCTTGGAGAAGACGAGGATCTTCATTTTCGGTTGGGTTGCCGGAACAACCGGAAGGATGTTGGCCGACAGATGGACCTGGCCGCCAGACCGCGCGGGCAGACAATGCCCCGAACACATGTGGCCGGGAGCAGGCCCGAGCGCGAGGGCGAGGAGAGCGCCGGTGATCATCTCAACTCAGACTCTACACCAGGCCGAGCTCAATGATCCGCCCGACTGCCCTGCGAAACTCATCAATCCACCCCGAGAGGTCCGGTTCCTCAAGCCCAAGAACCACGCGTGACCCTGGGACAGCCCGGGCCAGGCGGGCGAGGGAAGCATCGGTCAGGCAGCCGGCCAAGGGGTATCCCCCCGTCACCGGCCCCTCCGGACCATGCACCAACAGGCTGCCATCCGGGGGGCGCTGCACCGCACCGAGATGGCTGGGCAGACTCTCGGCCAGGGGCGGCGGAGCAGGCAGACCGCCGTCCAACCGGATGCCCTGAGCCGACTGGTTCAGGCCGACGGTCCACTCGGTGCCCAAGAGGTCCGGATCGGCATCCTCGACAACGAGCGTGGCCGACTGAGGCATTTCCGGGAGGTCGAGACCGAGAGGACCCGAGCGCCCCGGCCGAGCGGGCTCGGCATGGATCCAGGCCCTCGGCGACGCTCCGGGTTCGCGGCTCAGGTCGAACCGCCTTCCCGGCTCGGAAAGCAGAATGGCCGGGGCCCGGACCCCATCCACCCGCCAGCCTTCCCCCCAAACAGCGAGGCGCATCCAGGCTTCGGTCTGCAGCCTGGCCACCGAACCGACCCGGAGCGAGGTCAGCTCGCCGAAGTCGCCGCCGGACCAAATCCCCTCGTCCAAAGGACTCCAGGCCCCGCCCGGCGGCACGCCCAGCGACCTTCGACCGGGACGGCGACGTCCCCAGCGGATCGCCTCTCCCGGATCGACGGCCAGGCTCACGCCCCGACGTCCCAGCCCGCTTCCGACAAAGCCGCCCGGACCAGACGGGCAATCTCCACCGCGTTCGGAGTGTCGGAATGGAGGCAGAGGGTGTCGCAGCTCTCCGCCAGCCGGAGGGCCTGGTCGCGAATCTCCTTCTCTTCGGTCAGGAGGGCGTCCTCCCGGCTCCTCGGGACCAGCCGACCGTCATGTCTGTAACGGCGGTCCACAAAGCCCTCGCTGAGAAACCGGACGGCTGCCGCTCCCGCCGCCGTCCGGTGGAGTCCGACCGGGCTGCCGATGAGCGGAACCGGGAAGCGCAGCAGAAGAGCCGAAAGCAGCCCGGCCCCCGCCGAGCTCGAGTCGGAGTCGTGGTAGAAGGCCCCGTGCGGCTTCAAGGCCTGGGCGCCGAGGATGATGCCGCACTGCTCGCTGAGGCTCGTCAGCATCCGCCCCGCCTCACCCTCGTCGCCCAAGTCTCGAGAGGTTCGCCCAAAGGATTCTCGGTCTGGATAGCCGGGGTGCAGCGCGACTCGAATCCCCCGCGCCCGGCACCGGGCCGCAGTCTCGCGAGCCAGATCTTCCGAGCCGGCGTGACCTCCGAGGGAGATGTTGGCGGTGGAGATCAGCGGCAGCAGGTCGGCATCCACGGCCAGGCCC
>JAKRSE010000394.1:0-898 GCA_022402505.1 Fimbriimonadaceae bacterium
GTGCTCTTCCGATCTACCGCCGGATAGAAGTAGTCTCCCGTCGCCGCCGCCGCCAGGACCGTTCCGGCAAAGGGCACGGTGCAGGTGAAGCTGGTGAGGGCGAAGGCGATGCCCATCAGGATCGGTCCGATCAGCCCGCCCATCTTCTCGCCCTTGCTGTCGAGCGTGTTGATCATGCTGCTGGGCAGGGCGATCTCGAAGACGCCGAAGAGGTTCAGGGCCAAGATGATGAACAGGACCGCCAGGCCAAGATTGACCCACGGATTGGCGGCGAGCAGCTGGACGCCGGTCGCCCCGAAGAGGACGGAGACGCCAACCCCGATGAGGGTGAAGGCCCCCATGATGCCGATGGCGTAGGTCAGGGCGCCCTTCAGGTTCGACTTCCCTTCCCCGGCCCCCTTGCTGAAGAAGCTGACCGTGATCGGGATCATCGGCCAGACGCAGGGGGTGGCGAGGGCGGCCAGGCCCATCAGAAAGGCGAGACCCAGGAACGGCAGGAGTCCGGACGCCTGGGCGTCCTCGATCTGCTCCTTGGTCGCATCAGTTGCGCCGGCTCCCTCTTCGGCGGCTCCGGGGTCCGGGGCGACGTATCCGGCAGGCTGGTCGGGGACGCTGACCACGGCGGCCAGACGATCGGGCCGCGGCTCCCCGGGCTCCAACCGGTACGGAACCTCAAGAGTCACCGTTTTTGGCCGGTCGCAGTTGACATCGGTGCAGGCCTGATAGGCGACATCGACCTTGAACGTCCCGGAGAGAGCGGCCCCGGCGGCGAGCTGCACGGGAAGCCCAATGGCCGCCTCGCCCTTGATCAGGGCTCCGGGAACGTCGAACCCGGGGATGATCTTGATCGGGAAGGCGGGCTCGATGATCTTCGACTCGGAGGCGGCGAAGAGCGTGT
>JAKRSE010000394.1:908-5528 GCA_022402505.1 Fimbriimonadaceae bacterium
CGAGCTCCTGGAAATCGGCCTCCTTGCTCGGCGCGTAGAGGTACCAGCCCTCGGAGACCTTGGCTTCGACCACGATCTGCGCCCCCTCGCCGGCCCGGGCGTCCGCCGGAGCCAGACGTGCGGTGAACTGGGCGTTCTCGTCCCCCTGCGGCTCGCTCTTCAGCGGAGCCTGGGCCCACACGGCGAGAGCCACCGCCAGGCCGGCAAACGAGGCGAGCGCGCGTTTCAGCATAGTCTGTCGCTTCATTGTGATCCCTTGACGTCCTGCAATGGCAAGTGATTGGGGCCCGTTCCCTCCGAACCGGATGATCGGGACCTTTCCCCCTTGCAGAATCAACGCCCCGCAGAATGGAATTCGTGCCGGATTGCTTCGATCCCGCCAAGCGGAGCGAGATCATGTCTCGGATTCGCGGCAGCCGCACGGGGCCGGAAGAGAAGCTCGCCCCGCTCCTGGCTCGGTGGCTGCCGGGGGTTGCCATCATCCGCAACTCCGGCCAGGTCTTCGGGCGACCGGATTTCTGGATCCCCGCCCTGAACCTGGCCGTCTTCGTGGATGGCTGCTTCTTCCACGGCTGCCCGAAGCACTACACCGTGCCCGCCGACAATGCGGCCTACTGGCGAAAGAAGAAGCTGGCGAACCAACGGCGAGACCGGCTGGTGAACCGGACATTGAGGGACCAAGGGATCCAAGTTCTGCGGATCTGGGAGCATGAGCTCAAGGGCAAGACCCCCGTCGGGAAAGACCGTATTCGCCGACGCCTGCGGGCTCGGCAGAAGTCGGCACCGAGCCCGCTCCTGGCGGCCGAGGAACGTGCGGGGTACGGCGCCGAGCCTCGATCATCTTGAGCCGTCACGCTCGGGAGTGGACGGGGCCTGCGATGTCGCTGCCCCGCCCGTTCCGCCGCCTGCCGACTGCCGAAGATTCAGGAACCGATCTGGCCGCTCGGGAACTCCAAGACCGGCGAGCCGCCTATGATTGTTCGGAATCTGCCATGAATTTTCCTTTAGGGGAACCATTTGCCGGTCGATCCGGATATCCTCTGTACCGACCCGGACACCCTGGTCATTTTTGAGACAGAAGCATATGCAGGCTGCCATTCGCCGCGACCTCCGCGGATTCACACTCATTGAGTTGCTCGTCGTCATCGCGATCATTGCGATCCTCGCCGCCATCCTCTTTCCCGTCTTCGCTCAGGCCAAGGAGGCCGCGAAGCGGGCCAAGGTCCTCGCCGAGACGAAGCAGGTCGGCACGGCCATGCAGATCTACACGTCGGACTACGACGACACCTTCCCGATCATGCATGCGGTGGCCCCCGGCGGTCAGTACCTCCATTCGGCGAACGGGATCGCCTCCTACCGCCTGCCGGCGATTCCGGCCGGCTGGGGCGTGAACGCGGCTTTCCGCGGGGAGGATTCCGTCGCCTGGCAGAACTCGATCTTCCCCTACACCAGGAACAACAACCTGATGGGAGGCCACGGTCTGAACCTGTACACGACCGGCTATGACTACAGCACGGCTCCGGCCAACCTGCCCGTGACCTCGCTAAGCGCGAACGGCCTGCTGAACACCTGGCCGGCCACCGCCATTGCGGCGGTTTCCGAGCTCCCGCTGCTCTGGTTCGGCAACGGCAAGGAGGCCTATCGCGGCTACGGCTACACCACGCCCTACCTCCGCTGCACCGGCACTCCGGCCACCCCGGCCCCGCCCTGCCTCTTCAATCCGACGGGGCACTCCTACGGCGGCACGACCCCTCGCACCCGCGAAGACACCTTCGAGTTCACCTTCGTGACGGCGAACGACACGGTTCGGGTCTTCAATGACGGCAACATCATCGTCCGGGCGGACACTTCGGCCAAGTTCCAGAAGATGGGCTCGACCGTCTCGGCCGACGGCTCGGTGAAGACCCGAGGCTACGGCGAGCCCGGGTTCTCCTACCGATCTGGAAACGGCTTCCCGGCCGGCAATCTGTTCGAGCCGATGCGGTGCGTGACCTCGGCCGGCGCTCCGGCCTACTCGTCCATGTTCCGACCGGATTCGACCTTCTCCTACGCCTTCGGTACGACCGGCGACAACGCCCTCTGCAACAACTGATGCGCTTCCTCGCTCTTTTTGCACTCGGAGCCTGCCTGCTGGCCGGCTGCGCCACGGGCACCGGATACAGCTCGAACCCGGAAGGGGCCGAGGCCGACTCCGGCAAGACCTTCACCAAGGAGGACGCCCTGGCGGCACAGCCGGATCGCGGCGCGGCCATCGAGGCCCGCAGCAACGACGGCGAGTAAGGCCTGTCCTTCTCGGCGACGAGCGGCCCCCCTTTGCTTCGGCATGGGGGGCCGTTTCCTTTGTCCCGACCGTTCCTGAGCGGGCGCAATGTCGGGGCGGTTTGGGTAAGGTGTGGAGGCATGTCCCAGTTCGCGATCGGACTCGACTTCGGCACTTCCTCGGCCCGCTGCCTGGTCGTGGATGTCGGCACCGGGCGCGAGGTCGCCACCGCCGTCGCCGCCTATCCTTCCGGCCAGGAGGGGGTGCTGCTGTCCGACTCGGACGTCCACCTGGCCCGGCAGCGGCCGGCGGACCACTTCGATTCCCTGGTCGCCTGCACGAGGGAGGCCCTGGCTCAGGCGGACGCGGACCCGGAGTTCTCGCGAGATCGGATCGTCGGGATCGGCGTGGACACCACCGGCTCCTCACCGATGCCCCTTGCCGAAGATGGCTCGCCGCTTGGGATGAAGCCGGGCTGGGATGAGAACCTCGCCGCCCAGTGCTGGCTCTGGAAGGACCACACCGGGGCCGCCGAAGCCGAGGAGATCACCGCCAAGGCCGCCGAAATGGGTCGCCCCTTCCTGGACAAGTGCGGAGGCACCTACTCCAGCGAATGGTTCTGGTCGAAGATTCTCAAGTGCGCCCGGGTCGCGCCGGAGGTCATGGAGGCCGCCCACTCTTGGGGCGAGATGCAGGATGTGATTCCCGCCTGGCTGACCGGCACCTTCGGGCCCGAGATGAAGCGGGGAATCTGCGCCGCAGGACACAAGGCGATGTATCACCAGGATTGGGGAGGGCTGCCGGACAGGGAGTTCCTCGCCGCCCTCGACCCCCGACTCGCCGAGCTTCGTGATCGGCTCTACAGTGCGACCGAGACCGCCGACCGACCCGCCGGCCGGCTGACCCCCGAGCGGGCCGACCAGCTGGGCCTGCCCGCCGGGATCGTCGTCGCGGTCGGGGCCTTCGACGCCCACATGGGAGCGGTCGGCGCGGGGGTCCAGCCCGGAACCATCGTCAAGATCATGGGGACCAGCACCTGCGAGATCATGGTGGGTGGGGCGGAGACGCCGGACATCCCGGGAGTCTGCGGGGTCGTTCCCGGGTCCGTGATTCCGGGCATGATCGGCATCGAGGCGGGACAGTCCGCCGTCGGCGACCTCTTCGGCTGGGCGGCAAGGGAGCTGGACGGCCGCCCCGACGCCCACATCCGGCTGCAGGAAGAAGCGGCCCGCCTGGCTCCCGGAGAATCCGGTCTCCTGGCTCTGGACTGGAACAACGGGAATCGGACGATCCTGGTGGACACCCGCCTCACCGGACTGCTCGTCGGCCAAACCCTCCAGACCACGGCCGCCGACATCTACCGGGCGATGATCGAGGCGACCGCGTTCGGCTCCCGAGTCATCATCGAGCAGATCGAAGCCCACGGAGTCAAGATCGAACAGGTCGTCGCCTGCGGCGGGATCGCGGAGAAGAGCGATCTGACGATGCAGATCTACGCCGACATCCTCAATCGACCGATCCGCCTGAGCCGCAGCGGCCAGACCTGTGCCCTCGGCGCAGCGATGTTCGGCGCCGTCGCCGGCGGAGCGCATCCCGGCATCGCCGCCGCGACGCAGGCCATGACGGGCTTCAAGGATCGCCAGGCGACTCCGGATCCAGCTGCCGTCGCAGTCTACGACCGTCTCTACCGGCTCTACCGAGACCTCCATGACGCCTTCGGCCGAACCGGGAGAACCCCCGACCTGAGCGGCCTCATGAAGCAGCTCCTCGCGATCCAGAAGGAGGCCTCCCGGTGACGATCAAGCAGCTTCGGGAAGAGGTCTGCGCCATGAACCGGCTGCTGCCGAAGACCGGCCTGGTCACCATGCACAGCGGCAACGTCAGCGGGATCATGCCAGACCGGTCCGTCCTGGCGATCAAGCCGAGCGGGATGGACTACGATTCGATGAGCCCCGAAGACATGGTCCTGGTCGATGTGGCCTCCGGGGCGACTCTGCCCGGCCAGAAGGTGCCGAGCGTGGACCTTCCCCACCATCTCTACCTGTATCGCCACGATCCGTCGATCGGCGGGATCGTCCACACCCACAGCAACTACGCGACCGCCTTTGCCGCCCTGCATCGGCCGATTCCCCTGGTCCTCACCGCCATCGCCGACGAGTTCGGCGTCGAGATTCCCTGCGCTCCCTACATCGACAACGAGGGCGACCACATCGGACAGGGGATTCTGAAGCACCGGAATCAGGCGCCGGCGATTCTGCTGGGCAACCACGGAGTCTTCACATGGGGACCGTCGGCCAAGTCGGCCTTGAAGGCGGCGGTGATGACCGAAGACACCGCCAAGACGGTCCATCTCGCCCTCC
>JAKRSE010000040.1 GCA_022402505.1 Fimbriimonadaceae bacterium
CTGCTGGCCCCGATCGTCATCCAGCCCCTGGGAGACGGAGTGTTCATCACGGTGACGCTCCTGGCCCTGGCCGCTCTGGTCTACGCGATCATCCGGTCGAAGCAGGGAAGCATGAGCTCGGAGTTCGAAGCCGCTGCCGCCCAGCCGGCGGCCGCCGCTGGAACCCCCGGCGACAAGGTCGAGTGATCCGTCCCTGACCTGCCAGAACGGCCCCGGAGCGATCTCTGCTCCGGGGCCGTTCTTTCGTTTCGCGGTGGGCTTCAGCTGATCTTGCGACCCTTCCAGACGGCCCGGCCCCAACGTCGGGCCAGCATCGATTCCAGAACCGTAAAGCCTCCGGCAAGGAGCGAAATCGGGGTGGCAGGCACCACCCACCAGGGGTGCTCGGTCACCACGTTCGAGAAGGCTCGAGAAAGAAGGAGGAGGAGCCCGGCGATCCACCAGTAGGGAGAAGGCAGGCCTGCCCACGCCAGGGCGGTGAGGCCAAGGAAGCCGGCCAGAAGCAGGCTCCCCAGGCCGCGTCCGGCGATCTCGACCGAATTCTTCACCATCCCGTTCCACGCCCGGCGGACGTCCGGATACATGCTGACGCTGAGGTGCCGGCTCAGATTCAGAGTCTCGACCCGCACCTTTCGGCGGGCCAGCAGCCGGCCGATGGCGACATCCTCCAGCACCCGACTCTTGACGGCCTCGTGCGGCAGGTGCTCCATGTAGGCGGTCAGCCGCCAGAGTGTCACCTGGCCGTTGGTGAACAGGTTGTGGCCCAGCCCCGTGCGAGCCGTCAGGCCGAAGGGGTTGGTGCAGAGCAGAATCCAGGTCATCCAGCTCAGGTAGCCGGGTTCGATTCCGGCTCCCGGCTCAAACTTCGGGAATCCGGTGGCGACCGGCGTGGTCCTGCCGAAGCCGGCGATCCATCCGCCCAGCGATGCCAGAAAGTCCGGTCCAGGATGGACGTCGGCATCCAGAAACACGACCCATTCACCGTCGAAGTCCTCGCTCGCGGCCAGGGCGAGCCGGTGGCAGGCATGGCTCTTGCCGATCCAGCCCTCAGGCAGAGCCCCTCCGCGCAGGACGACCGCCCCCGCGCTTCGGGCCGCCTCCGACGTGCCGTCCTCGCTGTCGTCGTCATAGACGTAGACCTTGGCTCCCTGGGCGATCAGAAGAGGGACGAGCCGCTTCAGGTTCTCCTCTTCGTTCCGGGCCGGAATCAGGACGGCGGGCAGAGCGGCGCCGGCCACGGGCCGAGGTCGCCGCATGAGAAACGCGTTCCCCGCGGCCACGGCCGCAAAGAGCCCGTAGACTCCCAGCACCAGTCCGGGAACAACCATCAGTGGACCAGGCTGCCGTCCGGCGCCTCGTCGGAAGGCTCCAGGAGAATCGGCGATCCGTCGACGTCGTCGGCGGCCAGAAGCATTCCCTGGCTCTCCTGACCCATCAGCCGGGCGGGCTTCAGATTGGCGACGACCACCACCTGCCGGCCGATCAGGTCGACCGGAGCGTACTTCTTGGCGATTCCCGCCATGATCTGCCGCGACTCGCCGCCGAGGGTGACCTGGAGCTTCATCATCTTGTCGCTCCCTTCCATCCGCTCGGCCTCCACGATCCGGGCGACCTTGAGCTGGACCTTCATGAAGTCGGGAAATTCGATCTGGGCGGGAGCTTCGGGCATGGGCTTCTTGGGTTCCTTCTTGGGCTTGGGTTCGGCCGGAGCCGATTCTTCGACCTGGGCGGTCAGCTTCTTCACGTCCAGGCGCGGGAACAGCGGCTGGGGCTGGGCGATTTCGGTCCCTGCCGGCAGAGTCTCTTCTGCGCCGAGCTGAGCCCATTCGGGCCGACCGGAAAGCCCGAGCTGGGCCCGCATGGCCGGGGCCGTTGCCGGCAGCAGAGGCTCGACAAGGCCGGCTGCGGAGGCGAGCGCCAGAGCCATGCCTCGGAGGACCGAACCGAGCGCCGGATCTTCGGCCTTGGCCAGAGCCCAGGGAGCGCGGGTGTCGATGTACTTGTTCAGGAACCGGATGAGCCCGATGGCGGATTCGGCGGCCTGATCGACCCGGTGGGCGGCGTAGGCCTCCTCGACCCCATGCTTTGCGGCCGCGATGGCCTCGGCCACCTCAGGCTCCACGGCCCCGCCAGGCACCCGGCCGCCGGCGAACTTGTGGATCATCGTCAGGGACCGGTTCAAGGCGTTGCCCAGGTCGTTGGCCAGGTCGCTGTTGTAGTGCTTGGCCACTTCGTCCCAGGTGAAGTTGGTGTCGCCTTCATAGGGCAGGCAGCGGGCCAGGCAGAGCCGCACGGCATCCACCGCCAGATCGGCGGAGCAACCGGCCTCGGTGACGAAGAAGTCGCGAAGCTCGCCGGGGGCGATCACATTGCCCTGCGACTTGCTCATCTTGCTCTTTCCGAAGGTGAACCAGCCGTGGGCGATCACCTGACTCGGCAGGGGAAGGTCGGCGGCCATCAGCATCGCCGGCCAGAGGGTCGCGTGGAAGCGGGTGAAGATCTCCTTGGCCATCCAGTGGACCGCAGGCCACTTGGTCTGCCAGTTCGGATCGTCGGGCCAGCCCGTCGCGGCGATGTAGTTGATGAGAGCGTCGAACCAGACGTAGATGACCTTCCCCTCGTCGCCCGGCACCGGGATCCCCCAGCCGGGATTCGTTCGGGTGATGCAGAGGTCGCGCAGACCCTGGTTGATGAAGCTGACGACCTCGTTCTTGCGGCTGGCCGGAAGGAGGAAGTCGGGGTTGGCCTCGATGTGCGCCATCAGGGGCTCGCCCAGGGCGCTCAGGCGGAAGAACCAGTTGTCCTCGCTCACCCACCGGACTTCGTTGCCGTCCGGGCTCTTTCCGTCCACCAGGTCGGATTCGCGGACGAATGTTTCCGCCGAAACGTCGTACCAGCCTTCATACTTGTCCTGGTAGATATGGCCCTTGTCGCGCAGGATTTCGAAGAGGCGCTGGACGGCCCGGGCATGGCGCGGCTCGGTCGTCCGGATGAAGTCGTCGTATTGGAATCCCAGGTCGTCCCAGGTCCGGCGGAAGTCGGCGCTGATCCGGTCGACAAATGCGTGGGCGTCCTCCCCGGCTTTTTCGGCGGCCTCCTTCACCTTCAGGCCGTTCTCGTCCGTGCCCGTGATGAAGAGAACCTCTTCCCCGCGAAGTCGGTGGTAGGCTGCCTCGGCGTCGCAGACGAGCATCGTCAAGGCATGCCCCACATGAGGCACGGAATTGACGTAGTAGATGGGGGTGGTGATGGTGAAGGTCTGCGCCATCGACCCGCCGAGTGTACTCAGGGCACCGGGGGAGCCTGAGGCAAGGGCCGCACGCCTGCCGACAACCCGAGGAGAACCAAGATGCCGGTCTTTCAATATGTGGCCACCGATCCGAGCGGCGAAACAAAGAGAGGTTTGGAGCACGGTCCGGACCTGGCCGTGACCGCCGACGCCCTGCGGTCTCGCGGGCTCGTCGTCCGAGAGATCCGGCTGGCGGAATCATCGGGGATGGAAGCGCCGCGACCCCAGGCTCCGACCGAGTCCGCCGGATTCGAATCGCCCCGACCGTTCGACTCCGGACCGCCGACCGAAGAGCGGTCACGGATGCAGACCGACGTGCTCGGACCGCTGGTCGGCGGCGTGCCGCTCAAGGACCT
>JAKRSE010000395.1 GCA_022402505.1 Fimbriimonadaceae bacterium
CCGGGCGTTGAACGGCGAGATCGCCTGGCCCTGGTCGCGCAGGGTCTGGACCCTCGCCTTCAGGCCGAACGCCACGTTCCCCAGGCCCGGAAAGTTTCCGAAGACCTCCCAGAACTTGAGGCCGTGGTAGCTCGGGTCAGGTTCGGTGAAATTGGTGTGCCGGCCCTGGCCCCAGTCGAAGTTGCCGCCATCGACCGCGATTCCGGCGATCGCCGTGCCGTGGCCGCCGGCGAACTTGGTGAGGCTGCTGACCACCACCGCCGCGCCATAGTCGAAGGGCTTCACCAGATAGGCGGTCGGCAGGGTGTTGTCGATGACCAGCGGAATCCCCTCCCGGCGCCCGAGCGCAGCGACCTCTTCGATCGGGAAAGTGTCCACCTTCGGATTGCCCACCGTCTCGGCATAGTAGGCCTTCGTCCTTTCATTGGTCGCCTTCAGGAAGTTCTCCGGATCGCTCGGATCGACGAAGTGGACCTTGATCCCCATCTTCGGCAGGGTGTAGTGGAGCAGGTTGTAGGTTCCGCCGTACAGGCTGGTGCTGCTGACCAGCTCATCTCCGGCCTCCAGGATCGTCGTGAGGGCCAGGGTCTCTGCTGCCTGACCGCTGGCCGCCGCCACTGCGTGGGTTCCACCCTCCAGAGCCGCCACCCGACCTTCGAGAACGGCCGTAGTGGGGTTCATGATCCGGGTGTAGATGTTGCCGAACTCCTGGAGCCCGAACAGCCGCGCCGCGTGGGCGGTGTCATCAAAGAGGTAGCTCGTGGTCTGGTAGATCGGCACCGCCCGGCTCTTGGTGCTCGGGTCGCCGTCGTGCCCGGCGTGGAGCGCCAGGGTCTCAAACGATTTCTGAATCTCGCTGGACATCGGGAGGTAGTATGCAGCGTCGATTGTTGCCCAGCGAAGGGGTCCCGAACCAGTTCGAGCTTGCACTAATAGTCAAGAGTCACACGTCGTCGTTCGTTTGTTTCGATATGCGCTCCTTCTCCAGCACTTCCAAAGGAAGGTTAGCCCCACGCCCCTCATGTGAAACATCGGGACCGCTTGCATCCATATTGTGGGACACTTGCCTGTCCTGATGAGATTCAGTAAGAACTTCCTGCTTATTGCCTCTGTTCTGATCAGCTCTATCTGTGAGAAAACTCCTCCACAAGCTGATTCTCCCTTCGCTGATGGTCATCCCCACCGGCAGTGCCTATGCACAGACACTCTCTCAGGTGGTCCCCAGCACCTCCCCAGGGCACAATGTCTTCCAGTACACGGGGGCGGACAACCCCTTTCTGTACGAGGGTTCGCCGAGCCGGACATGGTCCGTCGCCGGTCCCATGCAGATCCAAGTGGCAGTGGGCGGGGGCTTCGCAAAAACCCTGTTCCCCGGAGACGGCCAAGGCGGACTGGGTTCGGCCTATTCGATGAACGCGGCCAAGCCAGCTTTCGTGTGGGTTGGAAGTGCGGCCAACCCCGGCCCGCCGACGGTCACAGGACAGATCACCGTCCGCGAGTTCTACAAGAGAAACGCCTATACGAACACCGTTGCCTGGGACCCCGAACCGATCTCAAGCATGTGGATTGACGCCAGGTTCCAACGGTCCAGCCCACTTCAGGAACTGTTCAACATCCTCCCGACCCCTGAAACAATGGGGGCACTGAACAACAATCCCGGATACTTCATCCCGAACCCTCTCGGGGCCTCCGTTGTTGAGTCTGAAGGAGTCACGACTGACCCGGATCACATCTATGTCCCAGAGTCTGCCTTCTTGTCCTCCACGGCAGCATGGACCCCTTTCTATCCCCATGGGGTCAACCCCGCCGGCTTGGCCATCACCGGCTGGACGAAGACCGGAACGTATTCCTACAAGGCCATCGTTTCTGGGAACTGGACGAACGAGACCTACCTTGCCGCGGTGATCGATCACATGGCCTCATACAACGGCATTGCCGACGTGTACATCCACTCAAGGGTCAAGCTCCGCGCGGTCATCACCCATATTGGCGGGGTCAGCACTGGCGTCACTGTGCCCACGAGCCCGTAGGTGTCTCGTTCCCGGGTAAGAGGCTCATGAGGCTTGCCGAACTAATGCTTCCGCGTCTTGAGCAAAACTCTTGCCAACAATTCTTGATCCAGAGCAAATCCAGGAAGAGTGTGGTAAGGTACGGGGAGAGTGCTGAACGGCCCAACGGCGGACCGGACTGAAGGTCGGCCGCCATGGCTGATCAGCAGTCGACCTTCGCAGGCCGCCTGTACGGTCAGGCCTTCCTGCGGGACATGGAAACATGAAACGTGCATTCACACTGATTGAGCTTCTCGTGGTCATTGCGATCATCGCAATCCTCGCCGCCATCCTGTTCCCCGTCTTCGCCCAGGCCAAGGAGGCCGCCAAGAAGACTCAGGGCCTCGCCCAGATGAAGCAGATCGGCACCGCCGCTCAGATCTACGCGGGCGACTACGACGATGCCCTGCCGGCCTGGCATGAGTGCTTCGCGTTCCGCGACACGGCTCCCGGGTCGACAGGCACCTATGCCACCTACTGGGGCAACCCGCTCTGCGCCGGATCGGAGCTGTGGTCCGCACCTCGCATGTTCGACGCCAAGCTCAGCCCCTACGTCAAGAATGGACGACCTGAAGCGGGCAGCCGCGAAGGCATCTGGCGCAGCCCGGGCCGCGAAGGCTACGTCGGCGGCTCCATCGGCCTCCACCAGCTCGCCATGTGGGATCCCTCCAGCTGGGTGTCCGGCGGAGTCTGCCAGGTCGGAACCTCCACCAGCGTGTGGAGCGGCTGCTACTTCTTCCCGCAGCTGGGCCAGATCGAGAACGTCTCGGAGAAGCTGTACCTCGGCGACTCCGGAACCGCCGTCCGACTGGAGCCGAACTACTTCCTGAACGGTTATGGAGAGGCCTTTGTGCCGACCTACAGCGGCTACCGAGGCAACACCTGGGGCAAGTGGTGGCGCTACGGCAAGGACGGAGCCAACCACGTCCGGTTCGACAGCAGCGCCCGGTTCATCAAGGGCGATGTCCTCGTGCCGAACCCCGGCAAGAACCCGGGAACGTTCACCTACCCGGCCGCCGTTTCCGGCTCCCTCTATTGCGCCGGCGCCAAGTATCAGGCTGCCCTTCCCCGAACGGAGCAGTTCCTCTCGAACTTCGCGCTCAACAACTTCGGCCGAACCTGCAACTGATCCGAAGGCCGGAAACGGCCTTCACGACCTCTCCACGCTCTCCGGCCCAGCCGGAGGGCGTGCTTTCATCCAAACAAGCACCTCAGACCATGAAGAAAGTCCTCGCCTCCGCCTTCGCTCTCGCGGCAGCCGCCCTCATCTGCGGCTGTGGAGAACCGGAGCCGCTCACCCCCGAAGAATCTGCTGCCAAGGTCCGTGAAGCCAACGAGGCGGCCATGGACAGCCCCACCAGCGGCGCGGCCAACCCTGCCGCCGCCGAAGCCCCGATCGAGCGATGACACGAGCCCGTGTGCTGGCTGCCCTGGCCGGTCTCATCCTTCTCGCCGCTCTCGCAGGCTGTGGCGGACCACAGGCCGGAGCAGGCCCGGCCCCGGACACCGGCGCCGGAGGTGATGCCGGACCGCTCCTGGAGACGAAATTCGACTCGAAGCCGGTCTACGGAACCTTCTCGGCCCAAGGAGAGGCCGGCCTCTACCAGCTCACGGTGCAGGAAGACGGTCCCGTGACCCTCAGCCTCAAGCCGGAAGAGGGGGAGGCAGAGGAGATCTTTTCAGGCCGCCAGACTCAGACCTTCGATGGAATCCGGGTCGTCGTCTCGAAGGCCAAGGGCAAGCCGACGGAAGCCGAAATCTACTACAAGGCGCTGGAGAACGGCTATGAGTTCAAGTCGGCGAGACTGATCGAGCTCGAAGAGCACCCGACCACGTTCCAAGCCCCCTGAGCTCGACCTGGCAGGCGCGGAGAAGGGACGCCCGACAGACCGGTTCCCCGTGCGCGGCTTCGCTGAGCCAGGGGCAGAGGTATGGCATTGTTGCGCATTCTCTGTGGCACAGTGCTCAACCTCCACTTTTTGGTCTTGATTCTCCCGAAAAAATCGTGTACCTTGTCGAAGCTGGCATCAGGGTCGATTCCGGGGCTTTACGTCTCCGTGAAGACCTTCTTGAGGCCCGCGACACGGCAATGAAAAAGGCCTTTACTCTCATTGAACTCCTCGTGGTCATTGCGATCATCGCGATCCTCGCCGCCATCCTCTTCCCCGTCTTCGCCCAGGCGAAGACCGCCGCCAAGCAGACTCAGGCGATCAGCAACCTGAAGAACATCGGCACCGGATTCCAGATCTACATGGCGGACTACGACGACACCTGGCCGCTCTGGTCGGCGGGCATGGGTTGCGACGCTGCCACCTGTCCGGCCCCTCCCGGCGAGAGCGGCGGCAGCTCGGTCTTCGCCCTGCGCTTCATGTTCCCCAAGCTGGTCGATCCCTACATCAAGAACGGAGCGAACAGCCGAACCGGTGAGCTGAACGGAATCTGGGCGAGCCCCCTGAGCAAGCCGCTCCTCAGCTCGATCAGCAACACCTTCGCCTACAACCACTGGACCCTCGGCGGCTTCAGCACCTGCGCCCGCACCATCAACCTGCTGCCAGCCAGCAACGCGACCTGCTTCGGCCGAACCACCGCCGCCTACGCGGAGTTTGCCGACACCGCCTACAACTTCCCGGCTCCGTCCACCGTCCTCGCCAACCCGGCCGAGACGGTCGCCGTCCATGATGGCGCCCAGCTGAGCCGCCCGCCGCAGTTCCGAATCGCCTTCTCCACCACCGATGTCTCGAACATCGCCGTGTGGGGCCCCGGCGACCTGGGCAACGGCAACGTGTTCAACGCGAACGGCAGCCTCTCCACCGCTTCGGCCACCATCCGGCGCCTGATGTCGGGCAACCGGACGGTCGTCAGCTACGCCGACAGCCACGTGAAGGTCGTGCCCACCGGCACCCTGTACCACGTGGACTATCGCAGCGACAAGTGGCGCGGCTCCCTCACCAACAACCGGGGCTGGAGCCGAGACTGGGGCACCAATTGAGGCTGCTCGGTCTGACCCTCCTGGCCGTGCTCGGCCTCACCCTCGCCGGATGCGGCGGGGGTGAGCCGACGCCGGCCCAGCAGGAGCAGGCGATCGAGGCCGAACAGGCCACTCAGGCCGCCGCTCCCGAAATGCAGTGAACCTGCTCTGAAAGCTCAGGCCGGCCTCCCGCTGGGGAGGCCGGCCTGTTCTGTCTTTGGGGAGCCCCCCTCAGCCGATCTCGGTCCGCTGATTCTCCAGAAGTTCGATCGTCGCTCCGACAAGCGGGCCGCCGCGGAGGTAGACGTATTGGCCGGCGCCGCCCATGTCGCCGCGATGCCAGACCTCCGCTCCCTGCTCCCGCAGAGCCGCGACGTCCGCCGCCGCATCCTCGGTCCAGAAGGCGATGTGGTGGAGCCCGGGGCCCGTGGCGTCCAGGCCCGACTGCCAGCTGCTGTCGCCGCCCATCGGCTCGATCAGTTCCAGCTGGATGCCGCCCATGTCGAAGAA
>JAKRSE010000396.1 GCA_022402505.1 Fimbriimonadaceae bacterium
CGAACTGGGTGGATGTGCCGCCAAGGCCAGGCAGGGATGGGTGGCATGGTGAAGATGCCCGCCCGCCTCAATGACTCGCCCCGCTGGGGGCCGGGCGTCTTCGCCATGAGGTTGCTCGCAGAGCCCCAGTGGTCAGCCCTGGCCGCGACGAACTGGGTGGATGTGCCGCCAAGGCCAGGCAGGGATGGGTGGCATGGTGAAGACGCCCGCCCGCCTCGATGCCTCGCCCCGCTGGGGGCCAGGCGTCTTCGCCATGAGACTGCGCGTTGCTTCGTTCGTCAGCCCTGGCCGGGCCGAGTGATGAACCAGGCGTGAACCCCGAGCCGGCGGGCCAGCCGGGCTCCATCTTCGGGACCCAGCACGCAGAGGGCCGTCGCCAGCGGGTCGGAATCAAGTCCCCGACGGGCCAGCACGGTGGCCTGGATCCCGTTGGTCAGGGCGAACCCGGTGCGCGGATCGACGATGTGCGACCACCGCCGACCCCCGATCACGGCGAACTGCTCCGCGTCGCCCGAGGTGGAGACGGCCTGATTTCGAAGCTCCAGCCTGCCGCCGGGCACGGCTTCGGCCGCCACGGTCCAACCCCGCAGACCCGGCGGCGGTTCGGAAGCCGCGATGTCCCCGCCCGCCTGAACCAGGGCCGAGCGGATCCCGTGCCGCCTGAGGACCGCCAGAGCCTGGTCGCAGGCATCGCCCTTCGCCAGCCCGCCGAAATCGAGACGGACGTTGGGGGAATCCGTCGTGACCAGGCCGTGAGCATCGATCCCCCAGCAGTCCAGGCCGGTGAGGAATCGGGCGGCGCGGAGGTCCACCCAGCGGGGAATCCGGCCCGACCGCCTGGCCTCGCGCCACAGCCCCACGACGGGCGAGGCGGTCAGGTCGAAGGCTCCGCCGGAAGCCTCGCCGATCCGCCGGCCCTGACGCAGGCCGCGGAGCATGTCGGCCGACACCCGCACGGGACCGAAGGCGGCCGAGGCGGGCAGCCGCCGGGCCTCGGAAGCGGGGCGGTAGTCGCTGAAGACCTGTTCCAGCTGTGCGACCCGATCGAAGGCGGCGCGGACCGCCGATTCAGCCTGTTCCTGGGACCCGGCATAGAGCGTGATGCGGAACTCGCCGCCCATGTGGAGTTCGGCATAGCTGAAACGGGTCTCGGGCGTCCACAATAGGACAGCACCCATGATCACTGCACTCGCCGCCATGACGCTGATGTCCGGCGCATCCGCCGAACCGATCGAGGTGAAGATACCCGGCACGGTTCAGTCGCTCCGCATGATCCCCCTCCCCGGGGGCAAGGCCGCCATGAGCCAGACCGAGGTCACCTGGGATGTGTACGACGTCTTCGCCTACAAACTCGACCTGACTCAGGAGCAGCAGACGGCCGGGGTCGAGGCCTCCTCTCGACCGAGCAAGCCCTACGGCGCGCCGGACCGGGGCTTCGGCCACAAGGGCTACCCGGCCATCGGCATCCATTCGAATGCGGCCGTCGCCTTCTGCACCTGGCTGAGCGCCAAGACCGGGAAGAAGTTTCGGCTGCCGACCGAGGCCGAGTGGGTGGCCGCCGCCGGAGAGCAGCCGGAAGACCTGAAGGCCGCCGCCTGGTACCGCGACACCGCCGACGACAAGACCCACCCGGTCGGAAAGCTGAAGGCGAACGCCTTTGGGCTCCACGACATGCTGGGCAACGCCGCCGAGTGGGTTTTGGCCGAGGACGGAACCTACTGGGTTCGCGGGGGCCACTTCGACTCGCACCGAACCCGGATCTCCGTCTCGTTCCGCGAGCCCTTCAACCCCAACTGGCAGCGTGACGACGCCCAGATCCCCAAGAGCAAGTGGTGGCTCAGCAACGGCGAGATGGTCGGCTTCCGAGTGGTGATGGACCTGTCGTAGAAGGAGAAAAGCATGGTTTCGTCCATCCTCGCCTTCAGCCTCGCCGCCGTTCAGCCGGCCCCGGACAGCGATCTCGACCGGTTTCTTGACCTTCTCCAGGGTCGAGACCGGGTCGTGCGGATCAAGGAGGTCGAAACGGGGCGGATCAGCGTGTCGTCCGAAGCGGGCGATTCCGGTCTTCTCTCGGCCGGGGTGATCACGGCCCGCCACCAGGAATCTTCCCTGAGCATGATCTATGTCAAGCTCCGAGCCCAGAGCGGTCCGAACCAGACCTGGCGGGTCGTCCAGACCGCCTACGCCTCGGCGGAAGAGGCGGGCCGGTTCGCCGATCTTCTCGCCGAAGCGGCCCTGGTGGTGGAAAAGGCGGCTCCCGGCGAATCGGTCCGGCTGAATTCGCGCATCCGAATGATGGCGATCGATTGGGAGGGGCCAAGCGGAAGCCTGACCCTCTTCCCCAGAACCGCAGAAGACGGCCCGGGCGCCGGCCCGACTCAGGCCTTCCTGGAAGACCGCACCCGCCTGATCTCGGTGGCCAAGATGATCAACGACGCCCGGCAGAAGCTTCTCGCGCCGACTCCCTGAGGGAGATCAGCGGCCGCGGATGGCCTGGGCGAGGGCGAGGAGGCGTTCCGGTTCGCGGTTGGCGAAGGCGGCGATGCCGACCGGTCCATCGGTCCAGGCCACACCGTTCACGCCGTTCATCTTGCCCAGCGCCAGGTCCCTTCCGGCCGAGGCGAATCCTTCGAACCGTTCGACGCCTTCCACCATGACCAGGACGATGGGGCCTCGGGAGTCCCGGGCGGCCATGCGGACGGCCCTCCGTCCGGCGACCTGTCCGTAGGCGATCTCCTGGATGTCCAAGGCTTCGGGCCGAATGTCGCAGTCGATCCCGCCGAACGCCCCGCGGATCTTGCCCAGCGGATCGCGCTCGGCCCCTTCCATCACGTTCAGCCCGGAGAAGAGCGAGGCCATGCTCGCCTGCTCCAGATCGGTCCGGCCGCTCATCCGGTTCACTCCGGCGGCCAGGATGATGAAGGCGAGGACGGCGGCGGCGAAGGCCCAGCTGTACCGCCCGATGAAGGTTTCGGTGGTCCGCGCCTTGTCCAGTTCGTTCAACCGGTCCATCGACTTCTGCCAGGTGACTCGGCAGTCGTGGGCGGCGCACTTGGCGGTCAGGCAGTCCTTCACCAACCGGGCGGATTCAGCCTCGGCCCGGCAGGCGGCATCAGCGGCGAGAGCAGCCTCCACCTGACCCGCCTCTTCGGGGGTCAGTTCGCCATCCACATAGGCGTGAATCTGTTCCGCAGTCACCTTCACTCGTCGTCTTCCTCGTCGTCTTTCAGGTAGCCCTCGGCTCGAGCGTAGGCCTCCAGCTCTCGTCGAAGAATGGCCCTTCCCCGGGCGATCCGGCTGCGCACCGTTCCCACGGGGACCTCGGTGGCCTCGGCGACTTCGTCATAGCTCATGCCTTCCAAGTCGCTGAGGATCACCGCGATGCGGAAGACGTCGGGCACCTTCGCGAGCGCCTCTTCGACCTCCGCACCCAGCAGTCTGTCGAACAGCTGCCGGTCCGGGATTTCCTCGACGGGGGCCGTCGGCTCGATCGCGTTCTCTTCGTCCAGCGATCCGGCGGTGCCGGTCCGCTTCAACCGCCGGTAGCGATTGATGTAGAGGTTGGTCAGGATCCGCAGGATCCAGGCCTTGAAGTTTCTGCCGTCGAAGCGTTCGAAAGCTTCATAGGCCCGCACGAGGGCTTCCTGCGTCAGGTCCTGTGCTTCGTCCGGGTTTCGGGTGAGGCGGAGGGCCGTCCCGTAGACCGAGCTGAAGCAGGGAGAGACCATTCGCTCGAAGCGCTCCCGCTGAGGATTCCCCCTCTTGAAGAGCATTGATTGAGTCGAGTCTACCTGTCGTCCCGCTTCAACAAGGCCGCCGGGCCGATCCGTTCCCGGGTTGCGTCCGCCCGCGAAAATCAGGCCCTTCTGCGGGGGCCGGATGCTCCGCTTTGCACGCCCACCGAGAAACATAATGCAGACATTATAATATTACTTTCCGATTCGTTGCCTCACTTGCTTTAGCTGGTCGATGAAGTTTGCCGTATCAGCAAAGTAGTTCGGGTATGCGTTCTTGAGGTCTCTCAATCGCGTGGTCGAGACCAGCACCACGTCAACAGCAGAACTGTCACTATTCTGTTTCTCCAGTTCCGCATACTTCGAGGTCGCAGAAAGAATCTCATCACGCCTGAAGCCAAACACAGTCATTGACGAGGTGGCACTATCAAGTTCCATCAAATAGTACGCACTTCGTGGGAGACCCTTAAATCCGTTCACGGAGAGGCTGAAGAGCTCTAGTTTGGCCATGGCACCAACCACAGCTTCACATTTTTCCAACTCCGCCACAAGAGCCAGATCGGACATGGCCGAAAATGGCCCGTGACTGCCCTGCCCTTCCAGAATCCGGGAAAAACAGGCACTCGATACCCGGAAGAATCGGCTCCAATCTCGGGCTGACTTCCCAGCCTTCATTTTGGTTCCAAGCATAGTGTCTACCGTCTCTAACGCTGTTGCCCATTCATGCTGGATAAAAGTCCGGAACTGGAGTTCGATAGATAGACCATTCCAGTCATCCAAGGAATTCTTTCGGTACTTGTAGACAAGATGATATCCACGGTATCCATCGTCCTTCGGCTCGTTAATGTAGTCATCGCTCCTGGAAAGCTCATGAAGGAACCGGGACGCCCGATATTCTTCTACCATGTCCGCGACATCTGTACAAGATTTGGCGATGAATCTCAGTCCGCCAATATCTTGCATGCGAGATAGTGACATCTGTTCGAATCTCTTCAACTTTGAGATGATCGACGGCGCCCGCTTTAGTCGTCGAGCGACTAGCGCATCTGGAAAGAACTTGTTTCGCCGCTTGTTTAGAAGTGCCTGAAACGTATTCATTGGATAAAGGTGCGAGGCTCGATGGTTCTCCAGCACTCTCCAGGCCTCATCCTCAGATATTTGACCTTGAGACTGTTTTCCGGCAAGAACCCTCCCCGCCAGATCCATCCTCTTTCTGGAATATCCAGGAGTCACCCAATTCATAACGGAAGGCAGAATACCATTCCTGCTCTACTAGGCATCAAGAGCAGTCTCTATCCCACTCAGCCTCTCAGAAGTCGTCGCACCAACGATAGGCGTCGATCAGCTTCTGTTCGCCGTCCTTCCCGCCCTGGCTGACTCCGTGCTCCATTCCCAGGATGCCGGTGAAGCCCTTGCGGGCGATGTGGCGGAAGATGTTTCGGTAGTTCATCTCGCCGGTGAGCGGTTCGTTCCGGCCGGGGTTGTCGCCCTGCTGGAAGTAGGCGACCTCGCTCCAGGCCAGGTCGATGTTGGGGATGATGTTCCCTTCCGTGATCTGCTGGTGATACATGTCGAACAGGATCTTGCAGCTGGGCGAGCCGACGGCCTTGCAGATCAGGAAGGCCTGCGGAATCTTGGAGAGGAACATCCCAGGGTGGTCGCGGTAGGGGTTCAGGGGTTCCAGGACCATGATGAGGCCGTGGGGTTCGAAGACTT
>JAKRSE010000397.1 GCA_022402505.1 Fimbriimonadaceae bacterium
CTTCCGAGTCAACTGGAAGGCCGGACAGACCCACAACTACACCCTGACCACTAGCATGACCGCCCCGGCGGGCCAGGCTCGGCAGTCCGGCGGCGGTTCGCAGTCGTTCAATTCCACGCTCCGGATGGCGGTGAAGTCGGTTTCGAACGGAGTCGCCACCGTGGACATGACCACGAGCATGAGGACCCCCGGCAGCTCGGCGCCGACCAACAACACCGCCACCGTGCGCATGAACAGCCAAGGCGAAATGGTCGGCGGCTCCAACCAGGCGGGCTCGCTCATCATGGGCCTGCCCAAGGGAGTCATCCGGGTCGGCCAGACCTGGACCACCAAGACCGACGCCCGGGCTGCCGCAGGCATGCCCATGGGAGTCGAATCCAAGAACACCCTCCGCCGGATCACCACGGTGAACGGCCGCCAGGTCGCCGAAATCCGCTCGGTCACCACCCTCAAGGGTTCCGGCATGACCGGCAGCGGCAGCGGCGTCACCTTCCTGGAACTCTCCACCGGGCTCCCGCTTCGAGCCGAGATCAGCCAGAACCTGAAGATGACGATGCCTGCCCAGCAGCAGGGCGCCAAGCCGCAGACCGTCACCATCCCGGTGAAGGTCACCATGGTGAAGCAGTGATCGCCCAGGCCCCGGAAGGTTCGCTCCTGGCGCGGCTCCTGGAGTCGCACCCCAAGGTCGAGCAGGTTCTTCCGGGGCCCGGTTTCTTTTTTCAGCCGACAGAGGGCTGGTCGCGATCCATCACGCCCGGCGTCGAGCAGGATCAATCCGGCCTGCTGGAACTGGTCGACAACAATCCCATCGTCTGCGCCGACTCCTTCTCGGTTCCCTCTCCCGCCTCGACGCTCGCCCTGATCGCCTTCGGACCGATCTTTCGGACGGGCCTGACGTGCGGCGACCCGGTGCTGCAGTACAGCCGGCCCCTGGCGCTCCTGGACCTCGGATTCCACCTGGAACGAGTCGGAGTGCAGGGCGAACTCACGGTGGATGTCGATCGAGTCGACCTGGGGAGCGTCGTCGCCCTCAACGTCTTCGTCCCGGTCCGCGAAGAGGAAGACCCCTCCCTGCTGGACGATCTCTACCACGAAGCCCTTGGCGGGAAGCCCTTCGTCCGCCGCACCGACGGCGACTGGGACACCTCCCTGGTTTCAGGCCGTCCCTGGGCCGTCTACGACCTGCGGCTGAGCCCCGGAGAGAGCGGAGCGCTGCTGACGATCCGGGTCATGGCCGACCTCCACGGGAAGATCGGAGAGGCCCAGATGATCCACGCCTTCAACGTGATGTCCGGCTTCGAAGAGACCCTGGGCATCCCGGAAACTCTCCCCGCCTGACCCCGGCGGGGCAGACATCCACCGAACTTCAGCCGACAGCAGGGGTCAGTTCGGACCGGGGCTTCGCGGTGCGAAATCCGTCCGCTGGAATCTCCCGGCGAGCCGTCCAGACAATGCCGTTCAGGATCAGAGTTCGAAGGTCGTCATTCTGCCAATTCTGCACGAAGTGGGGCATCACCACGGCGAAGCCGCGTCCGCCATCCTGCCTCTGAATCCCCCAGGCAACCGGCTCAAGGTTTGGAGCTTCGGGCGGCAACATGGAGGCTGCGAAGACCTTCACCTCCTCCCGCCGCCCCTCAGGTCCGAACCAGTTGCGGATGTAGGGCTCATCATTGATGACGAAGGTGCTCCAACCTCGTGAGACGGGGTGATCCGGCTCCGAACGCTCGATCTTGGCGGTCGGAAAGATCCGGGCGACCGACTCATGGTGAGCGCTTCCGGGATTCGCAAAGTACCCACCCACCCAGCGCAGGAGCGGATGGTCTCCATTGCGCGTGTGAATCCCCTCCCCGCCCGTCGCATAGTGAATGCAGACCACACCGACGCCTCGATCAACAAGGCGCTGCATCATCTCCATGTTCTCGACCTGGCTGGGAAGCCGGGTGAGCGGGAAGAGGTCGCCCAGGAACACGACCGTCCTGACGCCGTCAAACTCGGTCTCGATCTTCGGGAAGTCGGTGACGATTCGACTCGCCAGGCCGGTGCCCGCCAAAGGGCGGTTCAGGGCTTCCTGCAGGATCGTCGCGGTCTTCGCGACTTCGTGAGTGCCTGGAGGATGGCTGCTGGGTCCGACCACCAGCAAGACCTCGGGGGGACTGAGCAGGCCGAGGGCGGTCACGGCGATTGAGAACAGCATGACAACAGTGTCGCACAACCTCCCCCGGCGGGAGGCGGAAAGAGGACTCCGAGTGACCGCCTAGGACGGGGCCGAGACCGCTTCGCCATCCCGGTTCGGATGGATGCCGAGCGTCTCATCCGGCGAGAGGAATCGCAGGCGGGGGCGGGTTGGGTCGTGGGAGGCCTCCACCCAGCCGGTCGCCACCATCGCCTCCAGGGTGTGAAAGGCCAGCCGCACGCTGTCGTTGATGTCGTCCAGCCAGGGCTCGCGGCGGAACCAGGCCAGGAAGCCCTCCGCGATCTCCATGATGTCGGAGGTCTGGTGCAGCACGCTGATGACGATCCCATAGAGCCCGGCGAACGGCAGCTCCTGGTCTCCCCGAATCAGACAGTCTTCCGCATAGATCCGACCTTCGTGGAAGGCGGCGACCTTCGTCTTCTTCGCACCCTGCACATTCATCCGGAAGACGTTGTTCTGCCCGATCTGCCAGGCGGACGGAGTCTCGGTGAACTGCTGCGCCAGCTGCTTGATCGACTCGACGGACATGAATCCGAGGCCCGCCGAACCGAAGGTGTCCAGCGCGAAGCCGCCCGTGCCCAGCCAGCGGAAGGCGGAATCGGCGTCCAGGTCGAGTCCCGATTCCTTCGCGATCCGGCTGCAGTTCTCCTTGATCGCCGTGAACCGCCCGTTCGCCGTGTACCAGAACTCGGCGAACTTCATGTGCTGCCGGACGCGCTTGGCCTGGTCCCGCTCGTACCGCTGCCTCAGCCAGACCGGATCGTGCTCCTGTCGATCCAGGGCGAGGATCGTGTAGGCCGCCTCGCGGGCCGACGTGTGGGTCAGGGTCATGCCGGCGGCCAGAATCGGATCGGCGAAGCCTCCCGCCTCGCCGACCAGGAACCAGTTGTCGCCCTGCCATCGGCTGGAGACGAAGGACCAATCCTTGGTCGCGGCCAGCTTCTCTTCCCGCCTGGCCTGGCGCAGGAAGCCGCTGATTCGGGGCTCCTCAGAAAGGGCCCTCAGGTACAGCTCCTCCGGACGGACCCCGCTCGACTTGTAGTATTCGGCGGGCACGACCAGGCCGACGCTCGCCCGGCTCGGCCCGAGCGGGATGAACCAGATCCAGCCATAGCCGAGCGACATGACCTGAACGCGGGTCCCGCCGACGCCGATCTCGACCGCCCATTCGGCGTTCTCCCAGTAGTCCCAAATGGCGATGTTCTGAAGCGAGGTGGGAGTCTCCACCTCCACGCCCATCGCCTTTCGGAGGACGGCGGCATTTCCGGAGGCGTCGATGTAGTGGCGGGCCTCGATGCGGCTTCCGTCATCCAGAACCAGGCCGGCAACCAGGTCGCCATCCCTTTCGACCTTCCTCACCTGGGTGGCCTGCCGGACATCGCAGCCCAGCTCCGCCGCGTGGTCGAGCAGAATCTTGTCGTAGACGGCCCGGTCCACCTGGAATGCGGTCTCGGTTCGCTGACCGACGTACCGAGCGGGGCGGGGCTCGTCCTGGAACCGGCCGGAGTTGATGAACTCGAAGTCCCAAAGTTCGTCCGTCGATCCCCACCGGTAGGTCGCGCCGATCTTGATCGGGAAGCCCGCCGCCTCCACCTTGTCCCAGCAACCCATCTCGTTCAGGATCGCGCCGATCTCCGGCAGCTGGCTCTCCCCGACGTGATCGCGGGGAAAGACCTCCTTCTCCAGGATGACCACGCGGGCGGTCGGATCGTAGCGGCGGACCAGGGAACCGACCGTGCTGCCGCCCGGGCCGCCGCCGATGATGGCGACATCGAACCGCTCGGTCCTCACTTGGCTGTTGCCTCCGCCGGGATCACGTCCTGGTTCGGGTGGATGTAGGGGCCTGGCTCGGTCGGAGTGGTCATTTTCAGGAAGGGGCGCTTCGGATCGGTGCGGCCGACGACCCAGCCTTCCAGGACGAGAGCCTCCAGCGCCTCGATGCAGCGGAAGAGCCGCTCCTGAATCTCCTGGGGGTCCTGGGTGAACCGGGCGAAATGGCTCTCCAGCAGGCGAAAGGCTTCGGTCACGTCCGGCTGAGCCTCGATCGCCTTGACGACCAGCTCGTTCACATTCGTGAGTCGGAGCGTCTTCTCGCCCCGCTTGAAGGCGCGAACCGGCCTCACCTGGCCCTCCCGATACTCGGCGGCATGGATGCGCTCATGTTCGTCCACGTCCAGGAAGAACCGGTTGTGTCTGGCGACCTCCCATTCGATGGTCTGGCGGGTCATCAACTGGGCGATGTATTTGGCGGTCGCCATGCCGTGGTTCGCCAGGGTGGCGGTCGGAGCGTCTCCGGTGAAGCTGCCCGAGGCGAACCAGCGGAAGGCCTCGTTGGCATCCATCTCGTAGCCGGCGTCGCGGGCGATCCGCTGGGTCTCGGCGAAGAGTTCGGTGAAGCGGCCGTTGCCTGTGTACCAGAAGGTGGCGAAGCGGATGTGCTGCCAGACCCGGTCGCGCTGAGCCTGGCAGTAGCTGCCTCGAAGCCAATCCGAATCCAGTTCCCCCTCTTCCAAGGCGGCGATTGTGCAGGCCAGCTCGCGGGCGCCGACCTGGGCCAGGGTCATTCCGGCCGAGAGGATCGGGTCGGCGAAGCCCGCGCATTCGCCCACCAGAAACCAGTTCTCGCCGGCGCATTTGGTGGCCGCGAACGACCAATCCTTGGTGGCTCGGACCCGCCCTTCGGGCTGGGCGTTCTGGATGAGGGCGCGGATGCGGGGCTCCTCCGCCAGGGCCTTGCGATAGAGCTCCTCCGGGCTGAGCCCGGAAGCCTTGGCGTGTTTGGCGGGCGTGACCAGTCCGATGCTTGTCCGGGTCGGCCCCAGCGGGATGAACCACATCCAGCCCCAGCTGAGCGACATGATCTGAATCCGCGTGCCGCCGACTCCGATCTCCACCGCCCAGTCGGCATTCTCCCAGTAATCCCAAAAGGCGACGTTCTTCAGGGCGGGAGGGATGTCCAGCGGCACTGGAATCTGGCGGCGGAGGATGCCGGAGTTCCCGCTCGCATCCACGTAGTGTCGGGCCGTGATCTCCTCGCCGCCCTCAAGAACCAATCCCTCGACCCGGCCGGCGGAGGTGCGGACTTCGCGGACCGTCGTCTGTTCCCGAACCTCGACCCCGCACTCGCGGGCATGATCCAGCAGAATCTTGTCGTAGATCGCGCGATCGACCTGGAGGGCGACCCGGGTTCGCCAGCCTTCATAGGGCGCGGGCCGGGGCTCGTCCACGACTTCGTCCAGAGGCATGAACTCGAA
>JAKRSE010000398.1 GCA_022402505.1 Fimbriimonadaceae bacterium
TCCCGATCCGCGTCACGACTCCATGATGCTCCAGAATTCGTCGGAACCGGGCTCCGCTTCGGTCTGGCTGCCATCGGCCATCCGTTTGATCGAGACGACCCCGCGAGCCGATTCATCCTCGCCCAGGATCACGGAGAACCGGGCTCCCAGACGGTCCGCCAGCTTCATCTGACCCTTGATGGATCGGCCGTCCAGGTCGAGAATGGCGGTCTGGCCCCGGCCTCGAATCTCTCCGGCAAGGGCCTCGGCAGCCGCCCGATCCTGCGCCTGACAGACCAGAAAGATCGGTCCCGACGGCGGCGAGGGAACCAGCCCCTCAGCCTCCAGAATCAGGAGCAACCGTTCGATGCCCATGCCGAAGCCGACGCTGGGCGTGGGAGGGCCGCCGATCTCTTCGACCAGGCCGTCATACCGCCCGCCGCCGCTCACCGCCGACTGGGCGCCGAGGGCTCCGGACTGGATCTCGAAGACCGTGTCCGTGTAGTAGTCCAGGCCTCGGACGATGCGGGGGTCGAGGGTCCAGCCCACTCCCAGCCGATCCAGCTCGGCTTCCAGCGCGGCCTGGCGGACCCGGCTCTCCGGCTCCAGGACATCGAGGATCAGCGGCGCGTCCTGCATCAGCTCGGCGATCTCCTGGTCCTTGCTGTCGAAGAGCCGCAGAGGATTCGCCTCCGCCCGCGCTCGATTCTCCTCCGTCTGGTCGGCCAGCCAGGGCGCAATGTGGGCCAGAAGCTTCTCTCGGAATGCGCTTCGGGTCGCCGCCCGGCCGATGCTGTTCAGGCGGACGGTCAGGCCCTTGAGACCGAGGTCGGAGAGGAACTGCCATGCCAGGGCGATCACCTCGGCGTCCGCCAAGGGGGAATCCGATCCCACAAGCTCGGCCCCGAACTGGTGGTGCTGCCGGAGCCGCCCCTTCTGCGGCCGCTCGTAGCGGAAGTTCTGGACCAGGTACCACATCCGCAGCGGGAGGCCGGGCTGGATCAGGCGGTGCTCCAGGGCGGCTCGCAGCGCGGGCGCCGTCCCTTCCGGCCGCAGGGTGATCGACCGCCCGCCCCGATCCTCGAAGGTGTACATCTGCTTGCCGACCACCTCGCTGGTCTCGCCGCTCGACCGGACGAAGAGCTCGGTCTCCTCGAAGATCGGTGTGCGAATCTCGCCGTAGCCGCGAGCCGAGCAGATCTCGGCGAAGCGGGCCTGCAGGGCCTGCCAGCGCGGCGATTCGGCCGGCAGGAGGTCCTGCGTGCCCCGAGGGGCGGAGAACCGGTTGCGGCTCACGCCAAAGCCTCCAGAGCCCCGCTCAGCGGCAGGCGGCGGAGAGCCGACTCCGGCATGGAATGGCCCCCTCCCAGAAGGCGGGCGTAGAGAAGGGTCTTGGCGATCTGTTCCAGGCTTTCCATGCGCATCAGGGCATCCGTCACCGAAGCGCCCATGACGGCGGCTCCGTGGTTCGCGAGAAGAAACGTCTTGTGGTCCTCCAGGTAGGGCTCCAGCGCGGCCGGAAGCTCGTCGGTCCCCGGGAATCCGAAGGGAACCACCGGAACCGGACCCAGCGCAAAGGCCGCTTCGACCAACAGGTCGTGCGGGATCGGCTCTCCGGCGATCCCGAAGGCGGTGGCGCAGGGAGGGTGGGCGTGGATGAAGGCTCGGCAGTCCGGGCGGGCCCGATAGGCGGCCAGGTGGATTCGGATTTCGCTTGAAGGTCGCCCCTCGCCGCTCGGCAGGCCCTGGAGGTCGATCACCACCAGGTCGGCGGGCTTCAGGCGATCCTTCGGCCGACCCGCTGGAGTGGTGAGAATCCGCTGCGGGCTCAGCCGGACGCTCAGATTTCCCTCGCCGCCGGCAATCAGGCCGCGGGTCCAAAGACGCCGCCCGGCATCGCACAGCGACGCCCTCAGTTTGAGCTCCGATTCCACCGCGTCGAGTATACAGATTGATCTACGGCATCCCCGGGCTCGCTTGGGGTATCCCCTCGCGTCATGCAGCGCGTCTTTTGGACCGTGGCCGGAGGAGTTCTGGCCGCGGTGGCGGTTGGGCAGGTTTCGACGGCCGAAACGGTCGAGGTCTTCGGGCCCCGCAGTCTGGCCCTCAGCCCGGATGGAACCAAGCTCGCCTTCTCCTGGCGAGGCGACCTCTGGATCGCCGACAGCAACGGCGGACGGGCCGTCGCCCTCACCTCCCACGTCGAAATGGAAGACAACCCGGTCTTCTCGCCCGACGGTCGATGGATCGCCTTCAGCTCGAACCGGTTCGGCGGATCCGACATCTTCGTCATCCCGGCAGAGGGCGGTGCGCCCAGCCGGATCACCTATCACCCCGGCGGCGAAGTCCCCACGGGCTGGCAAGGCGCCACCAAGATCCTCTTCCGAGCCTCGCGGGAAGGCGAGGAGAACGCCATCTTCTCGGTCGATGTCCGCACCCTCTCCCTCGAACAGCTCCACCGAGACAATCGGAACCTCGGCAACCCCGCCGCCAGCCTGGATGGAAGCCGAGTCCTGTTCACCCGGTTCGGCTACCCTTGGTCGCGGCCCCGCTATGAAGGATCCGGCGCCCAGCAGCTCTGGACCATGACGCCCGGCGGTTCGGCCCGGCCTCTGGTCAACAACGGCCGCCAGCAGCTCTGGCCCGGCTTCCTGCCGAACGGCGACATCGCCGTCGTCACCACGGCCGAGAAGACCCCCAGCGTCACCGACATGAACAAGCCGCCCGTCCGATGGACCGATTCGGCGGCCCGGACCCCCAACGTCTATGTGACGGGCTCCGACGGGCGTCAGCGGAGGATCACCCAGCATGTCGGCCGACCGGCCCGGTTCCTGGCCGTCGCTGCTCGGAGCGGAGCCATGGCCTATGAGCACGAGGGCCGGGTCCAGTTCGCTGCCGACGGCCGAACCTTCAAGCAGGTCCAGTTCACGGCGGCGGTTGACGAGAAGTTCAACAGTCTCGACCGCCAGGTGGTCACTTCCGGCGCCTCACAGGTCAGCCTCAGCCCGGATGCCAAGACCTTCGTCTTCGCCGCCGGCAACGAGCTCTGGTCGGTGCCCGTGGACCAGCCGGGCAACCGGCCGAACCGCAGCGACGCCCGACGCCTGACCGACTGGGCGGGCCTCGACGAGTCTCCGATCTACACGCCGGACGGCAAGGCGATCTTCTTCACCTCGGATCGGGAAGGCTCGGTCCGCCTCTACCGGATGACCCTGGACGATGGGAAGGTCGTCGCCATCACGAAGGAGGATGAGGACGTTCTGGAGCTTCAGCTCACCCCGGATCGCAAGCACCTGAGCTTCTGGGTTGCCGGAGCCAAGGGCGGACTGCACCGGGTCTCCGTCGACGGAGGAACCCCGGAGAAGGTCATCGACCTCCCGCGGCCCTACCGCTACGAGACCGACAACTCCTACGCCTGGTCTCCGGATGGACGCTGGGTGGCCTATACCGTCCGCCGCCCCCTCACCAGCGTCAACATCTTCCTGTACGACACCCAGACGAAGACGGAAACCAACGTCACCCGGCTGACGGCCTTCCACGGCCAGCCCGTCTTCTCGGCCGACGGTCGGTATCTCTACTTCGTCGGGCAACGCGACCAGTCGGGAATCTTCGTCGTTCCCCTGGCCGACGAGCCCTTCCGAACGGCCGACCGCGAGCTCAAGTACGAGAAGCCCAAGGAGACCCCGAAGGTTGAGGTCGTTCTGAACGGCATCCACAACCGCATCCGACTCTTCCAGTCCGGCGAAGCCGGGAATCTTCGGTTCGACGCCGAGAACGGCAACCTGCTCTTCAATCGGGGCAGTCAGGTCTGGCAGGTCGGCTATGACGGAGAGGGAGCGCGGCCCCTGACCTCGGGATCGGGCATCGGGTCCTTCGAGTTCTCGGCCGACGGGACGAAGCTGGTCTTTGTCCGCGACGGTCTCCCCGCGATCCTGGAACTGCGCCGCAACAACTATCCGGTCCGCACCGTCAACTTCCGCGGCGAGCTGGTCCAGAACCTCAACGAGGTGAGGGGAGCCGCCTTCGCCCAGTTCTGGCGCGAATACAACCGAACCTTCTACGACCCGAACTTCCACGGTCGAGATTGGCGGGCGCTCCGGACGGCCTACGAGCCCTTCCTCGCTTCGGTCGGCCACGCCAACGAGTTCGCCACCGTGCTGAACATGCTGGTCGGCGAGCTGGATGCCTCTCATGCCGAAGTCAGCACGGCCGGCGGCCCGACCGGAGTCGGCAGCACGTCGGTCGGCCACCTCGGCCTCACCTTCGACTACAGCCACCGAGGGCCGGGAATCAAGGTGCTGGCCGTTCCCGCGAACACGCCGGGCAGCTTCGAGGCGACCCGGGTGGCTCCGGGCGAGTTCATCCACGAGATCAACGGCCGTCCGGCCAGGCTCAGCGAGGAGCTTTGGCGCGACATCCTGCTCGGCCAGGCGGGCCGTGACGTGACCCTGCTGATCGGCAAGACGGCCGACCGAAGCCAGGTCCGCACCGTCACCTACCGAGCCTTGGGCCAGGGCGAATGGTCGAACCTGCTCTACGAGAACCGGATCGCGGCTCGGCGGGCTTATGTCGAGGAGAAGTCCGGCGGTCGGCTCACCTACCTGGAGATTCCGGGAATGGGTGGCGCGCAGCTCCGGCGCTTCAACTTCGAGGCCTGGGAGGCGATCCAGGGCCGGCAGGGGGTCATCATTGACGTCCGAAACAACGGCGGAGGCAACATCAGCGACGACCTGATGGACCTTATCGAGCGGCGGCCGAACTACTTCTTCCGCCTGCGCGATACGGAGGTTCAGCCCATGCCGGACCGCAGCTGGTCCAACGACCTGAAGGTGGTCGTCCTCCAGAGCGAGACCAGCTTCAGCGACGCCGAGATCTACCCGGCGGCGATGAAGGATCGCGGCTTCGCCACCCTCATCGGAATGCCGACCACGGGCTACGTCATCGCCACCTACGGCCTGAATCTGCTCGACGGCACCCGCGCCCGGATGCCTGCCTGGGCGGTCTATCGCCTGGACGGCACCAACATGGAGAACCAGGGACAGCAGCCCGACATCCGAGTGGACTGGCCGGTGGAGGACTACCTCGCCGGACGAGACCCGCAGCTCGACCGAGCGATCTCCGAACTGCTCCGCAAGATCGGCCGCTGACCTCGGCACAAACCCCGCCCCGGTCGTCCAAGGACGACCGGGGTAACATTGAACGACCGTTCAGGTCCTTCCTCTCGTGCCTCCCGTGCCCCGCAAAGCCGCCCGGACTCCGGATGCCGAAGATCAGCACCGCGACAGCCGCGCTCTGATCCTCGCCGCCGCCGTGCGCCTGTTCAGCCAGGAGGGGTTCTTCGGGGTCTCCATCGCCGATGTCGCCCGGGAAGCCCGCGTCACCAAGAGCCTGGTGATGTACCACTTCGAGAG
>JAKRSE010000399.1 GCA_022402505.1 Fimbriimonadaceae bacterium
ATCCGGAGAGGAGATGGAGCGAGACCCCAAGGAGGCCACGGCCAACTGGATCCTGCTCGGAATCACCGAAGCCTCCCTCGCCACCGAGTCGTTCCTCTCGGCAGCCTCGTTCCAGAAGACCACCAAGGTCCTCACCGAAGCCGCCGTCCGAGGCAAGCACGACGTGCTCCTCGGCCTCAAGGAGAACGTCATCATCGGCCGCCTGATCCCCGCCGGAACCGGCGAAAAGGCGAACCGCGAACTGGCGATCGACGTGGACCGCACCCAGCCGAGCTGGGCCCAGCAGTCCATGCAGTCGCTGGCCGACGCCGAGGGCCCCTACCGGACCGAAGCCGACGCCGCCTTCGCCAACATGTCCATCAGCGACATGGCGGATGAGGAGTCCCAGATCGCCCTGCCGACCAGCCTGGACGACATGGGCGGTCGGAGCATGGCCGAACTCGCCGGCGTCGATCCCATCGCGGAAGACGACGAGACCGACGCCTGACGCCGGCCTTCGAGAACAGGCGGGTGGGAGCTTCCGACAGCGGAGGCTCCCACCCGTTCTTTTGCCCGACCGATTTCGGCCAGAATGAAGGCTCATGTCTGGCTTCTCTCAGGACACGGGCAACTGGGGCGCCGCCAAGCGCTTTCGACTGATCCTTCGCGAATCGGGGGCGATCCGCGAGATGGGCGGCAGCGAAATGTCCCTCGCCGTCAGCATCGTGGACAACATCATGATGCAGGCCCTGGACGTGAAGGCCAGCGACATCCACCTGCAGCCGGAACGCGATCAGCTCAAGATCCGGTTCCGTCAGGACGGCATCCTCACCGAAAACGGCATGCTGCCCCCCGAGCAGGCGACGAACGTCCTCGCCAGGCTCAAGCTGGCCGCCGGAATGAGGATCGACGAGCAGCGCGAACCTCAGGACGGCCGCATCGACATGGAATACAACGGGGCCCGCCTCGCCGCCCGAGCCAGCTGCGTGCCCTGCCTCAACGGCGAGAAGTTCGTCATGCGCCTCCTCGACCCTTCCGCGATGAAGGTCGATCTGGACGTGCTGGGGATGCCGCCGGACGTGCTGGACAAGTGGACCAAGGCGATCCAGGTGCCCTACGGCATGATCCTGGTCACCGGACCGACCGGAAGCGGAAAGACCTCGACCCTCTACGCCAGCCTCAACCGGCTCGACTCCCGGACCCGCAACATCGTCACGGTCGAGGACCCGATCGAATACGAGTTCGACAAGAACATCGCCCAGGTCCAGGTGACCGAAAAGATGGGCTTCCCGCGGGTCATGCGCAGCTTCCTTCGTCAGGACCCGGACGTCATGATGGTCGGCGAAATCCGCGACCCGGAATCGCTCCAGATCGCCATCCAGGCCTCATTGACGGGCCACCTGGTTCTCGCCACGCTCCACACGAACAACGCGGTGGAGGCGGTCGGCCGCATGATCGACATGGGCGCCCAGGAGTACCTGGTCGGCGGAGTCCTGACCGCCATCCTCGCCCAGCGATTGGTCCGCCGCAACGACCCTCAGGCCAGCGAACCGTTCCCCTACCCCCGGGCCGAGCTGGAGGAGATCGGCATCACCGCCGAGGACATGCCGAACGCCCGGCTGATGAAGGGCAAGCCCGGACCGACGAACAACAACACCGGCTTCAAGGGGCGGCTGGGGATCTTCGAGATCATCACGGGCGACCGGGCCATGAAGAGCGCCGTCGCCCGCCGCGCCTCGTTCGAGGAGATGACCCAGATCGCCCGGGCCCAAGGCATGAGGACCATGCTGGAAGACGGCAAAGCCAAAGTCCTCGCCGGCCTCACCACCCCGGAAGAGGTCATGCGAGCCGTCAGCACCCAGGCGATCGAATGATGGGCGTAAATCCTAAAGCCCGTGTAGGTTCTTGAACACCGTCCAAGCCGCTCGGGCAGCTTGGACGGAGGGGAGTTCGGTTGCCAAGTTTCGGCCAGCCGCAAGTGCAACCCCGAGTTCCCGGCCTTCCTTGTCCGCCTTGTGGTACCGCGCGGATTCATCGGCACCCAGGTTATCCAGCGCGTGGATCCAGTTCTCAGCCTCTCGCCGAAACTCAATGACCAGCAGCCGGTCAAGTTCGAGTGAGACTTCGCTTCCGAGAATTCTGATGATTTCCCGCCTCGAAGCGTCGACTGGCAAGTTTGGATCATGCTGATCGACGGCGATGATGAGGAATCTTCTGGCCTTCGCGCCAAGAACTTTGGGGGCAAGCCGTGCGGCCTCGGCGATCACTTGATTCCGTGACCCAAGCGCTCGAATATCCACCTGCCGCCGGGCCAGGTCTTTCAAACCCTTCTCATTGAGGAACGATGCACAGATGCTCTTGTGCAACGCATCTTCGCAGAGTACGGTGTGTTTGCTCATGACCGCAGATCAGTCCGCAGAACGTCTTGAACCTGCTCGTCGTCCGCCAGGGGCCGGAGAATGGCAGGCGCGGTGTTGCCCGACCGCTCCAGCAACCGCACGTGGCGCGAGCTGATCTGGGCGGCGAGTTCCGGGTGGTGAGAGACAGCAACGATCTGGCCTCTCCCTTTGTCCTTGGCCGAGAGAAGACTCTCCCACCAATACTGGATTTCGCCAAGCGCAAGATACGATTCCGGTTCGTCGATGAAGACGAAGGCTCCGCGGGACTGAAGGTCGGCGATCAACGCGGCCAACAGCATCATCTGCCTTTGGCCGTCGGAGAGCTCGCTCTCGATGTTCCGGTCCCGGCTCCCGCCAATGCGATAACTGATTGGATGGGTGGGGGCGCCGGCATCTTGGAAGTCAGCCTCGCCGACTCGTCTGTCGCCGATCTGGAAAAAGCGGAGTCGCAGGAAATCCGGCCAGGCTTCGTGCAAGGGAGACGTAAAGTGGGGCACCCAATCGCTGCTTGCCACCCGGTGCCTGTAGCAACTCATGAAGTTGCCCATCTCCAAATCCCATAGCTCGGCATCTGCTTCTGGGGAATCGGCAAAAAGAGTGGGATCCGGCTTGACGGCCACGATTTTCCCCAGAAGCTCTCGAAAGCGCTGAAGATTGCGATTCACCGGCTTCGGAGTGATGAGTGAGACTGCCGATTGGGTCCAGTCAGCAAAGGCAGTCCCACCAGGTGTGCCGTCGTCCCGGTGGAGTTGAATCTTCTCCTGCCCTCGTTCGAACAAGATTCTGTCATCGACTCGCAAGGACTCCCTTGAGATCCGAGCCTTCCGACCGTCCTCAGCGAGTTCGAACTCTATCTCATGCCAGAACTCTTCCTCACCATCTTGAAGACAAATCTGAAAGGAGACTGAAACCGACTCCAACCACCTCGTCCGTCTCCGATGCAAGTCCAACCTTTCGATGGGTAATGTGCCCAGCAGATAGCCCTGCAACAACGAGAGAGTTCGAATCACGAACGACTTGCCCGCACCGTTGCCTCCAATCACGAGCATCTCGTCCCCAAACTCGAGGAGCGAGTCGGGGAACTGACCCCAATTCCGCAACCGCAAGCTTCGAACCATCCGTCCGATAATACCGGGGACCTTCGGACACGCTGCGGAGAGTCTGCCCCTGGTACGGCGAGCCCTGGGTCAGGCGGATCATCTTGCGTGATGGCGCGTAGTCTGAAGGGATGACTCGCAAGGGCAGCGCCGTTTGGAGCGGCGGACTCACTGACGGCAAAGGCACCGTCTCGACGGAATCGGGGATCCTCCAGGACACCCAGTACAGCTTCTCTTCCCGCTTTGAATCCGGCACGGGCACCAATCCTGAAGAGCTGATTGCGGCGGCCCATGCCGGCTGCTTCAGCATGGCCTTCAGCCTCTTCCTGGGCAACGCCGGACTCACGGCCGACAAGATCGAGACCACCGCCGAAGTTCAGCTGAACAAGGTCGGCGAAGGCTTCGCCATCGACAAGATCAAGCTGATCACCCGATGCGCCATTCCCGGCGCGACGGAGGAGCAGTTCCAGGAGCTTGCCGAAGCGGCCAAGGCAAACTGCCCGGTCTCCAAGCTCTACGCCGGAGCCGAAATCACGCTCGACGCCCAGCTCGTCTGACATCGGGAGCAAAGGAAAATGGGCGGCCCTCCCCGAACGGAGGCCGCCCTTTCTTCTGCCTGCGCCGAGGCCCTTAGCGGACGCCAGCGAGGTCCTTGTCGGCCGGAGACGCCGGGAGGCTGTCCTCCGCCCAGTAGCCCGACTCGCCGTGGTACACCGAGTCGAGGCCTTCGTCTTCGTGATGGTCCGGAGCCCGGAGGCCGATCGTCGCGTCGATGACCTTGCCCAGGATGAAGGTGCCGATGAACGCGACCACAGCCACCGCCGCGACGGCGGCCAGCTGGATGCCGATGAGGCCCATGCGGCCCGTCTTCTCCAGGGTGTCGCCGACCAGCGGGTTGATCGCCGGAGAGGCGAAGATTCCCGTCAGGACCGAGCCGAGCAGCCCGCCGACTCCGTGCACGCCGACCACGTCCAGAGCGTCGTCATAGCCGAGCTTGTGCTTGAGGTCGATCGCGACGGCGCAGATCGCACCGGTGATGACGCCGATCGCCAGCGCTCCGCCAATGCCGACGAAGCCCGCCGCCGGGGTGATGCCGACCAGACCGGCGACCAGGCCGGAGGCCGCGCCGATCGAGCTGACCCGCTTGTGCCGCATGAACTCCACCGCCATCCAGGCGACCATGCCGGCCGCGGCCGAGAGGTGGGTGACGAGGAAGGCGTTGATTGCGATGTCGTTGAAGGCGTAGGCCGAGCCGGCATTGAATCCGAACCAGCCGAACCAGAGAGGCCCGGCGCCCAGGAGGGTGAGGGTGAGGTTGTTGGGGGGCAGCCCCTTCTGCTTGCGCGCGCCCAGCACGAAGCAGAGAGCCAGAGCCGAGACGCCCGAGGCGAGGTGGACGACCGTGCCGCCGGCAAAGTCGAGGGCGCCGAGCTTGAACAGCCAGCCCTCGCCGTTCCACACCCAGCAGGCCAGCGGCGAGTAGATCAGGATGCTCCAAAGCACCATGAAGACCGCGTAGCCCCCGAACTTGACCCGTTCGGCGATCGCGCCGGAGATGAGAGCCGGAGTGATGATGGCGAACTTCAGCTGGAACAGCATGAAGAGCGCCGCCGGGAAGGTCATCGTTCCCATCGGAGTCGTCAGGGAAATGTCGGCGCCCATCAGGTGCTGCAGATTGCCGATGAAGCCCGAGGGAGCCGCCCCGAAGGCCAGCGAGTAGCCGATCAGAACCCAGGAAATGCTCACCAGGCCCATCATCAGTAAGCTGAGCAGCATCGTGTTCAGCACGTTCTTCTTGTGTACCATGCCGCCGTAGAAGAGCGCCAACGCCCGAGTCATCATGAGAACGAGCGCCGTGGCACCC
>JAKRSE010000400.1 GCA_022402505.1 Fimbriimonadaceae bacterium
GACGGTCTCCGGCTCGGGAGTCAACGAGACGGTCAAGGGTGGGGAGATCAAGGTCATCCCGCTGGGCCGGAACGAGTTCAAGGAACTGACGATCACCCCGAGCAAGACCCTGGACGTCGGATTCGGCAAGGGCAAGCCGGGCACCGTGAAGCTGGAAGGCGGGACGGTCGGCATCATGATCGACGCCCGAGGCCGCCCGCTCGTCCTGCCCGGCAGCACGGAAGAGCGGATCGGCAAGCTCCGCGAGTGGCTGAAGGCGATGGGCCTGCCGCTCCCGGCCGCTTCTTAGACGCCGGCATGAACATCGAGATTCGCGGCCTGAGGTCGGAGGGGGAGTGGGCCGACGGTCTCGTCCTTTGGGAGAAGGTCTTCGAGGTCGGCCCCTGGCTCTTCCACAGCCTGCACCGATCCGCCCCTTACCGCGACCTCGACGACTGCTCGGTGGCGGTGGTCGATGGGGAGATCGTCGCGGCGGTCGATGTCTTCTTCCGGGACGTTTACGACTCTGAAGGCATGCTTCGGCGGATGGGAGGAATCGGGAGCGTGGCGACTCTCCCGGAGTACCGGAAGCAGGGCCTCTCCGGCCGCCTCCTGGAGCGGGCTCTGGAGGTGATGGAGAAGAAGGGCGCCGAATGGAGCCTCCTCTTCACCGGCGTGAACTCCCACTACGCCCGCTACGGCTGGTTCGACACGCCGACCCTTCGATGGGATGTCCGAATTCCCGTCGGCCTGCCGAACCCCCGTCCGGAGTGGGCGATTTCGGAAACGAGGTACTTGCGGCTAGAGGACATTCTGAGTCTGCGGCCGGCGCACGAGGCGTTCAATGCCGGAAGGCCGCTGACCACTCACCGGACTGAGACCATGTGGAAGGTTGCCGTCCGAGAGCGGTTCAACCGTCCGGATTGGGTCTGCCTGACTGCCACCCGGGGAGACCGCCTCGCCTTTCTGGCGGCCCAGATCGGCTCGGAGTGGTTCGAGGTTCGGGAACTCAAGGGGGACGAGGAGGGCCTGCAGGCTCTCTTGAGCCACGTTGCGGCGCTGGCCCATGCCAAAGGGGCGGATGCGGGCGGCTTCCAGATTCCGGCCGACCTGGTTCCGCTTGTGGAATCGGTCTTCGGCCCGGCGGTGGCCAAACCCCAGCCCTATGCCATGTCCCGACCGATTGCGGACCGGATGTCGAGGGACGAAATCGAAGCAATGTTCGCATCGCCGGCCTCCGTCCACTACGGCGGCGACGATTTTTGAGGCGGTCGGGCCTAGCCTTAGGGGCCTGGAGGGCTTCCGACGGTTCCGCCCCCGTCTCCGCCCCCGTCTCCGCCGCCGTCTGAACCTGGGTCCCCGGCGATCCCGAACCAGCTGAACTCGGTCTGCGAGCCGTCGGCCCACCGAATGGTCCCCCGTCCATCCGCATCCCATCGGATCTCGGCCGGGAGGAGGGGATCAGGGCCGGTCAGCCGACCCGTTCCGGACCCGTCGGCTGAACCGCTGAGCTCCAGGCGAAAGCCGTCGCCGTCGGAGCTTGTGCTTGTCCAGGACCCGTCGGCCTCCCATCGACCCGCATGCCGGTAGGTGCCGTCCGGGCCGGACCAGGAGGATTCGTAGGAGCCGGAACCGTCGGCGTTCCAGACTCCGGCATCGGCGCTCTGGCCGTAGACCGGGTGCGAGGATCGGCTGGAATAGGATCCGGAGAAGGTCTCGTTGTTGAATCGGTACTCCGAAGAGAGGGTGTATCCGGCCACCGGCCCGGCGGTGATCTCCAGGGAAGAGGTTCCGGCAGATTCCGCCTCATCGACCAGCCACTCGGACCGGGCCGAGCCGGCGGGCTGGGTCAGGGCTTCGTCCAGGAAGTAGGACGTGGTCATCCGCGACTCGGTCCATTCGGTGACCGCCCAGAGTCCGAGGAAGTCATCGAAGGAGGGGCCGCTCGGTTCTCCGCCGCCGCCTGGCTCTGAGCCTCCATCTCGGCCCAGGGCGGGCTGAGAGAGGGCGGTGAAACGCTCCATGCCCGTGTTGGCGGCTTTCGCCGTGAAGCCGCTCTCCACCCAGCCGGTCAGGCTCTCACGGCTTCGGGAGAGTGACGAGCCGCCTTCGCCGCCGCACCCCGCGAGGACCAGAACGGCCGAAAGACAGAACAACGGCAGAATCCGCATCATCTCACCAACCTGTATTGTAGCCCTGGAATCCGGCCGCGGAACGTCGATTCAGTCAGACTTGGGCGTCTCTCGTCGAACGATTCGGCCGTCTCGGATCTCGATCCATTCGCCTTCGTTCAGCCCGACGGTGGTAGTGATCTTCAATCGTTCGGCCGTCCAGGCGAGGCGGGCCTGGCGGCGTCGCTCCGCGTAGTGGCTGTCGATCAGCCAGTCGGTCAGCCCGAGGCCGCGGCGGTAGACCGCCGTCCCCGGGTCTTCACCGTTGCCGCCGATCATCCAGTCGCCCGCGAGCATGGCCCCGGCGCTCGTGCCGTAGTAGGCGGCTCCACGCCGGACGGCCCCGCCGATGTGGGTGCGGGCCCACTCCTCGCCGAACCGTTCCATCAGCAGGTTCTGATCGCCGCCGGGGATCCAGACCCCGCCCGCCTTGGCCAGGAGCGCTTCCGCCGTGCTGCGCTCCACGGGAGTGATCCGCTCGAAGGGAAGCAGGACCACGAATCTGGCCCCGTTCTCGATCAGCCACTCTCGGGAGGACTCAGCCCGGGCCGGCTCCTCGCGGACCTGACCGAAGACCACGATCAGCGAGTCTCGGCCGACGGCGTCCAGGTAGCTGCGGACCACGTCGCCGGACGTGGAACCGCCTCCAGCCAGAAAGAGCGGTCCCATCACTTGTCGGCCGGCGAGGCGAGGGTCGTGGTGAGGAAGGTGAAGCCATCCTGCAGCGCCTTCAGGACTTCCGGACGCTCCAGCGGCATCTCGTGCCCCATGTTCTCGATGGCGATGAAGGTGTGCGGAATTCCGGCCTTGCGGGCCGCTTCATCCAGCCGCTCGGCCTGCCGGAACGGCACGACGACATCCGCCTTGCCGTGGATCGTGAAGATCGGGGCGGACTTGGCATCCACATGGTTGACGGGGCTGAACTCCTTGATCACATCGCCCGCCTGGTCCAGGGGCTTGCCAAGGACCTGCAACGCCACGAGGGCCGAGAGGCCGGGGTTGTAGTCGGCAGAGAGGTCGGTCGGCCCGAACATGTTCAGCACCGCCTGAACCCGGCTGGAGGTCTTGGCCGGTCCCTCCGGAACATCCTGAGTGCCGAGCAGCAGGGCGAGATGTCCGCCCGCGCTCGCCCCGGCGGCCCCGATCCGGTTCGGGTCGATCCGGTACTCCGTCGCCCGGTCGCGGAAGAACCTCACGGCCGCCCGGGCGTCCTCGATCATCGCCGGCCACTTCGACCTGGGCCCGAGCCGGTAGCTGACGGTCGCGGCCGCCATCCCTCGCTTCGAGGCTTCGATGCAGAACTGAGCCATCTGCTCGCGGGTTCCGGAAATCCACGCGCCGCCGTGGAAGGCGACGACCAGGGGAGCAGGCTCGGCAGAAGCGGTCACCGGAGGATAGAAGTCGAGCTTCAGCTCCTGACCTGCGACGGTTCGGTAGACGATTCCGGTCTGAGGCGCCGGCTGCTGGGTCAGAAGAAATCCGAGGACCGCCTGTAGGATCATGGTGCCGATCCATTCTACGTCCTTTTCTCGCCAGATCGAGCATCCTTCGCCCGGTCGTGGCGTATGGTCTTGGAGATGCTCTCGGTCTCCAGTCTGACGACCCGTTCCTCGGCCATGGATGTCCTTCGCGGCCTGGCCGTGCTGGGAATCCTCATCGCCAACCTGACCGCCTTCAGCTCCCCGGCGCTGAAGGTCTTCGAGTCCTCGGGCCTCGCGAGTTCGGCCGCCGAAGCCTGGGCCTTCGTCTGGCGCGAAGTCTTTCTGAGCGGCAAGGCACGAGGGATGCTGGCGATGCTCTTTGGCGCCGGCGTTTGGATCGTCTACGAGAAGGCCGTGGAGAAGGGCCTGGCCTGGCCCAAGGCCTACATGCCGAGGATGGCCTGGCTGGCGGTGATCGGTCTGATCCACGCCCTGTTCATCTGGTTCGGCGACATTCTCTTCGTCTATGCCCTGACCGGAGTCGTGGCGGCGGCCCTGGTGAAGCTCTCGACCAAGGCTCTCTTGTGGACGGCCGGGGTTCTTCTGGGGCTGGGAGCCCTGGTCGGCCTTGGGATCGGCGCCCTCACGGTGTTTTCCGACGGCCCCTCGACCTCCGAGCAGATCGCGATGATTCCCGTTCTCGGCACCTTCCTTTCAGTGGAAGGGGAGACGGCCATCTACTCGTCTCCAAACTGGCTGATGCACACGCTTCATCGCGGCGTCTTCTTCCTCTTCAACGCCTTCAACTTGATCTTCGTGATCCCCGGCATTCTGGCTCCTTTCCTGGTCGGCATCGTGCTGGCCCGCACCGGAGTCCTGCGCGACCCGGCTTCGCGGCCGGACGTTCTGAAGAAGATGATGCTGGTCGGCTTCGGAATCGGCCTGCCGCTCAACCTTCTGCCGCTGTTTGCCGGGCTCCGAGATCTCTCCGGGCTGTTCACCTACTTCATCGAGATGGGCGCCGCTTCGGTCATGTCGATCGGCTATCTGGCGGTGGCAGCCTGGCTCGCCGTCCGCCTCCCTCGGATCATGTCTCCCTTCGAGCGGGTCGGCCGGATCTCGCTCACCGTCTACCTGATGCAGTCGGTGCTTGCCACCTTCGCCTTCTATGGCTACGGACTCGGATTCTATGGCCGGCTCGACTACTTCGGCCAGCTGGGGGTGGCAGGGGTCATCTGGGCCATCGTCATCCTCTTCGCCTGGTTCTGGACCAAGAGGTTCGACATCGGGCCGGTGGAGTGGGCTTGGCGAAGCGTGCTGGCGAAACAGAAGCTGCCGTGGAAGCGTCAGCCGAGCCGAGATGCGGCCGCGTCGATCGTGAACCAGTAGGTCAGAGTGTCTTCCAAGAGGGCCTGTCGATCCTCGCGCGGCTTGGGCATCTGGATCAGGCTTGCGGCTCCGAGGCCGTGAAGTTCATCCATCTCGGAATCCCGTTCACCGATGAGCACCACCGGAATCGGCCCCCGATTGTCCGGGAGAGCGGCGAGGTGGATCAGATGCCGAGCCGCCGAGAGGTCGCCGCCAGGGAAGAGGAGGATGAGGCTGGGCAGAATGGAGAGTCCGGAGCCGTTGCGAGAGGCCGGATCCAGAAGGTTCAGGGCATGGGCGGGATCGGCATGGATCACCCTCTCGCCGGCGATGCTGGTCTTTTCCATCATTCGCCGAAGATCTTCTTCCCAAGGGAGCCCCTCGGAAACGATC
>JAKRSE010000401.1 GCA_022402505.1 Fimbriimonadaceae bacterium
ATGGCTTGCGCTCCGCTGCCGAACGCCCATTCGAGCAGAGCCTCCAGGCTGCGGCTCATCGCCGGACCGCTCCAGGTGGACTTTCCCACGAAGCGGTCCAGCATCGCGGCGGACTCCGCCTCGGCTCGGGGGTCCTGAAGCGGAAACAGGGTGAGCAGGGCCGACGCCTGCTTGTATCCCTGGAAGGTATCGCCCGGATGGGTCAGAAACGTGGTCCCGTCTCGGGGGAGTCGGAATCGAGCCTGCGGATCGACGGCCTGCACCAGGCGTTCGGCGGCCATGTTGGTGTAGAGGTCGTCGTCTCCCGTCCAAGACTCGTCCGGCCCCATCACTCCCTGAAGGCTCCGCTCGCCGCCGACCGTGGGCTCTGATCGAAGCCGGTACCAGTTTCCGGCGGCCCGGCGGATGCGGTTCACTCGGTCCGGATCGGCCAGGCCCAGCGCCGCGGCCCACTCCAGGCCAAGGACGACGGAGGCGGTCACATGCTCCTGGGATCGTTCGTCCCCGGGGGCGGATTCCGAGCCGTCCTCGGCGGCGGTCCAGGGGTAGCGGATGGCATCCAGGACCCGGATCGGCTCGCCTGGGGTCCAGACGGGCCGGCCGCGCCGCCTCTCCTCTCCCAGGCGGGGAAGCCCCTCCTCCCCGAGTTGGGATGCCAGGGCTCGAGCGGCGGACTCCGTTCTCAGGCGGAACTCCGGCACGGCTCGAGCGCGGCCAGGATCGAGGAGGGCGAGGGCCGGGAAGACCCAGACGTCGGCATCCCAGAAGACGCCCGGATAGCGGTCCGAGGTCGGGCCGAGCGGCCGGAGCCCCTTCGGATTCCCCGGCTCGACCGCCCGCGAGAGGCGAAGGGTCAGGAAGTCCAGGGTGGCGCGGTCCTCGGCCGGACCATCGAGCCGAATCGCTCCGGCGAGGTCGTGGCCGACCCAGGCCGCTTCGCCGGCCGCCAGAAACGCGCCCCAGGCCGAGGGAGATCCGCCGGGAAGGATGACCGGTTCGTTCTGGTCAGGGTCGGTTCGCACCCAGGTTTCGCCACGACGGCCTCCCTTCTCCCATTCGATCCGGAGGGCTTCGCCGCTCGGAATGTATTCGGAGCTTCTCAGACTCGCCCCGGCAGGAATCGCCCGGTCGGCGGTGATCCAGATTCGACCGTTCGTGACTCCGGCCGGAGCCGGCGGAGGGACGGCGGCAGACTCCTCCTGAGCCGCAGGGCCGCCGCAGCCCGCCCCGAGGACCAGCAGCGCAGCCATGGCAAAATGGAAGGCATGGGTCGATCGGTGGTGATGGATGCAGGCGGCGTCGAGCTTCATGGCTGGCTGGCGGAGGCGGATTCGCCCGGCCCGGCTGTGATTGTGATCCAGGAATGGTGGGGACTGGTCGGGCACATCCGCGATGTCGCCGACCGTTTCGCGCAGGCCCGAATCACGGCCCTCGCCCCCGACTTCTACCAGGGTCGGGCGACGGAGGAGCCGGATGAGGCCGGCTCCCTGATGATGGCGCTGGAAGTCCCGCATGCGGCGCAGGTGATCCAGGCGGCGGTCGGCCGGCTCGCCGAAGAACCGAAAGTGTCCGGCGGGATCGGCGTGGTCGGATTCTGCATGGGGGGCAAGCTGGCGATGTACGCCGCCTGCCTCGCCCCGGAGATCCGAGCCTGCGTGAACTTCTATGGAATCCACCCCAACGTCCACCCGGATTACGCGAAGATGCCCGCCCTCCTCGGTCACTTTGCCGAAGAGGACGCCTACGCGGGCCCGGCGGAGGTCGCGGAGCTGAGCCGGACCCTGGCCGATCTGAACCGGCCGCACGAATTCCACACCTATCCGGGCACCAAGCACGCCTTCTTCAACTCGGATCGGCCTGCCGTCCACCATCCTGAGGCGGCCGAGCTGGCCTGGCAGCGGACCCTGGACTTCTTCCGGAAGAACCTGGCGTGACCCTTCACGACTTCGAGGCCCTCTCGCCGGGCGCGATCTACGACCTGATGGCCGGGCTGATCGTGCCGCGTCCGATCGCCTTCGTCTCGACTCTCGGCCGCGATGGGAGCCGGAACCTGGCCCCGTTCAGCTACTTCATGCCCGGCGGAGTCAATCCTCCGACCCTCGCCTTCTGTCCGGTGCTGGACGCCGGCGGGACCCCCAAGGACACTCTCCGGAACATCCGGGAGACCGGCGAGTTTGTCGTCAACCTCGTCCATCGGTCGATGGCCGAGGGGATGAACGCCACCGCCGCCTCGTTTCCGTCCGGCGAGTCTGAGTGGCCTGCAAGCGGCTTCACTCCGGTCGAATCCACCCGCGTCGCTCCGCCGGGCGTCGGCGAGAGTCGAGTCCGCTTCGAATGCATCCTGTTCGGCACCTTCCCGACCGGGGCGGAGGCCGGGGCAGGCACCGTGGTGGTCGGACGGATCCTGGCCTGCCATGCCGCCGAAGACCCGGGAATGCCGATCGCCCGGCTGGGGGCAAGCGGATACCTCGATCTGGCTGCGGAAGGGGGTGGAAAAGTCTTTGATCTTCCTCGTCCAGTCGTCCCGCCGAAGTCGTCTTAAGGTCGCCGGGGACCGTCTCTGGACCGCCACCCCATGAAGCTCAAGCGAGTCAAGATCTACGGGTTCAAGACCTTTGCCGACAAGACGGAGGTCGATCTCCGCGGCAATGTGATTGCCGTTGTGGGTCCGAACGGGTGCGGCAAGTCGAACATCGTCGATGCGGTTCTCTGGGGGCTGGGCGAGTCGAACTCCCGCGCCCTGCGAGCGCAGACCTCCCAGGAGGTGATCTTCAACGGCTCGGCTCGTCGGAAGCCCGTCGGCTTTGCCGAGGTCTCTCTGCTCTTCGACAATGAGGACGGCACCCTGCCGATCGATCTGGCGGAGGTCTCCATCTCCCGGCGGCTCACCCGCGCGGGCGAATCGACCTACCAGATCAACCGCCGCGACTGCCGGCTGAAGGACATCGCCGACCTCCTCGCCGACTCGGGCCTCGGGCGGGCCGGCTATGCCATCGTCGGGCAGAGCGAAATCGACCAGGCCCTCGCGGCTTCGGCCGGCAAGCGGAGGGCCTGGATCGACGAGGCGGCCGGCGTCATGCGCTACCGCCTGAGGCGTCAGGAGGCGAACCGTCGCCTGGAAGGAGCCCAGCGGAATCTGGATCGAATCCTGGACCTGCTCCGGGAGGTGGAAGCTCAGATCGGTCCGGTGGAAGAGGAGGCCAGGATCGCCCGCCAGGCCCGCGACCTCATGGACCGGCTGCGGTCGGTGGAGGTCGGGCATCTCGGCCGAGAGATCGCCCAGGCAGCCGCCGACCTGAAGGCCTTCGCGGACCGAAGCGACGGTGCGCGGACTCTGGCGGCGGAAGAGGAGGCCCTCCTGGCTCGGCTGTCAAAGACCTTGGAGGTTGCGGCGGCTCACGCCGAAGCCCTTGAGGCGAGGATCGAAGCCGTCCGGACCCGGCGGAGCGAGGCGGCGACCCACCTGGAACGATGCCTCGCGGCCGAGCAGGTCCTGGCCGAGAGGCTGGAGGGTCTGGACCGGCTGGAGGCTCAGCTGGCCGGCGGGGACGACCTGGCCGCCCGACGAACCGAGGCCGAGGGCGATCTGGAGCAGTCCCGGCTGACTCTCGCGGCGGAGGAAGAGGCGTTCCGGGCCTTGGAAGAGGCGATGTCGGCCGGCGGTGCGGAGGCGGCCCGGCTCTCCCGGGAGCTTCGCGAGGCGGAAGCCGCCCTCGCCGAAGCCCGAAGGCGGGAGACGGCCCGGGAGCGGCACGAAGCGGAAGCGGCGCAGCGGCGTGATCGGCAGACCCACATTCAGGCGGAAATCGAAGGCATCCTGCGGTCTCTGCCGGAGATGCAGTCTGCGGTCGCCGAAGCCCGAGCCAGGCTCGACGAGCTGACCGGACAGGAACAGCAGCTTCAGACCCGAATCGATGGCCGAGAGCAGGAGCGGCGTGAGTTGGGGCGGTCGCTGGAAGAGCAGGCCCGAAGCTCGCATGGCAGGCTGGCGGAGATGGCTGCCTTGGAGGGGCGGATTCGCGGCCTCCAGGCGACCCTCGATTCTCACGATGGACTGACCCAGGGGGCTCGGGCGGTGATGGCGGCGATCGACCAGAACCTGCTGCCCGACGAGTATCGCCCGGTCGGGGAGGTCATCTCGGTCGAGGCCGATCTGGCCCAGGCGATCGAAACCGCACTCGGCGCCGCCGCCAACGACCTGATCTGCCCCGACGAGGGGGCGGCCAAGCAGGCGATCGAACTGCTGAAGCGGAATCGACTGGGACGGGCGACCTTCCAGCCCGTCACCCTGGTGAGGCCGCAGGGACCGGGAGCAGGAGCCGAGAACCTGGCGGGGCGTCGCGGCGTCGTGGGCTGGGCGGATCGCCTCGTCGGGGTCCACGCCGACTTCCGGCCCGTCATCGAGAGCATCCTCGGGCGGGTTCTCATCGTCGAGACGCTGGACGACGGGCTCGAGCTGGCCAAGACCCGGGGCTGGAGTCGCCTGGTCACTCTGGACGGCGAGGTGATCCACGCTTCGGGGGCCGTATCCGGCGGCGCGGCGAAGAGTCAGGGCGTCGGCATGGTCCAGCGGCGGGCGGAGTTGGACGATCTTCTGGAGCAGGCGGAGCGGATGAAGCGCGAGCTCGACTCCGGCGGCGAGGCTCCGGCCCGCCTGGAAGAGCAGCGGCGCGAGCTTCGCCTGGCCCTGGATGCCGACCGAGCCGCCCTGGCCGATCTCCGCCAGGAGCTGGTCGAGGCCAAGACCTGGCATCACAGCCTGAAGCACGAGCTCGAGTCATCTGAAAGGGCCCGCACGCGGCTTCAGGAGGAGCTTGATCGCCTGACGGAGGCCTCGCGGACCGTGCCGGAGATGCCCGAGCGTCCGGCGTCGGAATGGGAGAACGAGAGGAACCGGATTCTCCAAGAGCTGGCCGCGCATCAGGCGGATTCGGCCCAGGCCTTGGCCCGACGCCGAGAGGCGGTGGACCGGACGCAGGAGGCTAGGGAGAAGCTTCGCGAAGCGGAACGCCGCATCTCTCGGTTGAAGGAGACGGAGGAGGGAAGGGAGAAGCGGGCCCACACTCTGGTTCAGGATCGGGAACGTCTGCGGGCGGAGCAGGTTCAGGCCGCGGGCAGAACGGCCGGGTCCAGGGAGCATCTGGCCGAACGGGAAAGGGAGCTTGAAGTCCTTGCCGAGGCCCGCCGGATCGCCGCCGCGAAATCGGCCATGCTTCGTGATCGCCAGGTCAAGGCCCGAGAGTCGTCGGCAGCGCAGGCTCAGATCCTCCACCAGGCCGAGCTTGGAATCGCGAAGGCCGAGGGCCGGGA